>JAYEKN010000197.1:0-1863 GCA_034661015.1 Candidatus Cloacimonadota bacterium | reverse complement strand
AGGTTTGAGAACAAGAGAAAATAAAAAGTTTGAGAACAAGAGAAAATAAAAGGTTTGGGTATAAAAAAATAAAGGACTTGGGAATGAGAAAAGAAGGGGGAGTATAATAAGCAGCACTTCGCAAAAAAAATTTTAAAATACGAATGAAAAAACAGTGAAAATGCCTCATCTATTTATATGATTTGTTTGACAGCTTTTTGAAAGGTTGCGGATTTGTAAATATTTAATTAAGTAACAAAAGAAAGGTATTCATGAAAAAAGTACAAGTTAAGGGAAATTTCTTTTATAATTCCGATTGCATTTTGGGTGCAAAGCAGCATATAGCGGATAATTCAATTGATTTGATTATTACAGATCCACCTTATGGAATTGAAGGGCAAACTTTGCATAAACATTATAACCGGAATGAGGGAAATGTAATTCAGGGTTATGTAGAGGTCCCGAAAAAGGAATACGCTGCTTTCAGCCAAAAATGGATAAATGAAGCAGAAAGGATTCTGAAACCTTCCGGACAAATTTATATCGTTTCCGGTTATACGAATTTGTATCACATTCTCCATGCGTTACGTTCCACCAAACTTAAGGAAATAAATCATATCATCTGGAAATATAATTTTGGAGTTTTTACGCGCAGAAAATATGTTTCTTCTCACTATCATATTTTGTATTATGAAAAACCGGGTAAGGAAAAACGCAAATTCAATCTGAACTGTCGCTTTGGTTTGAGTGAAAAAACGGATGCGGGGAGATCGTTAAATTATCAAGATCGCGAAGATGTTTGGATTATAAATAGGGAATACAAAGCGGGCAGAGAGAAGAATAAAAACGAACTTCCCCAAAAATTGCTTATGAGAATGATCCAATACAGCAGCAATCCGGGAGATTTGATTTGCGATCTGTTTCTCGGTGGTTTCTCAACGGCAGAAGTTGCTGTTGGTTTGAAAAGAAAATTCGTTGGTTTTGAAATTTCATCCCATATTTTTGATAAAAAAATTAAAGCGATGAAAAATCTTAAGTCCGGTTTTTTAATGGACAAATTGCGCAAACCAGCACATGATGAAACAACTAATCAGGGAAAGCGGTGGAGCAAAGAAGAAATTGAAAAACTTATACTTGATTTTTCAAAACTCTATTATAAAGACGGAAAAACGAAACAAGAAAGTATAGACCTGCTATCTAAAAAATTTAAACGAGGCAAGTGGGGAATTCTGAAAATATTGAATGCGGAGAAGGGAAAGACAAAAATAATGAATAATGAACAATGAATAATGAATAATGTAAAATGAAAAAAGCAACCCGATGAAATCCCGATGAAATCCCAGTGAAATCCCAGTGAAATAAAAAAGATAAAAGCATTTCACGGGATAAATAAAAAAGATAAAATCATTTCACCCGAATGAAATATCGAAAAAAATAGATTTCACTGGGCAGGCGGGATAAATAAAACAGATAAAGGCATTTCACACCGATGAAATAAATATAAAAGCATTTCATAGTGCAGGCGGGTCAGGAAAAGTAAAAAGAATAAACTTTGCGTTCTCGGCGGTGAAAAAAAAGAAATTTTGTTCCAACTCACAAAAATAACGCTAATTAACTTAATAGATAATTTTTTTAATTCGTCACGGAATCAGGCTTCGTTACACTATGCCCAGACAGGTTGGTCCGTGACGGCTCGAAAAGGCTGCTTTACGAAAAGACACTAATTATGGCTATTTTATACGGGACAAATTGCAACAATAAGGGAAAAATAATTCAAAATTTTTTTCCATTTAAGGATTCATCCACAATAAGCGGAATGATGATAGGAAACGATTTGGATTCCTTGCTTTCAGCAGCATTATTGAAAGATATTTTCGGCTGGAA
>JAYEKN010000196.1:3931-12097 GCA_034661015.1 Candidatus Cloacimonadota bacterium | reverse complement strand
GAAAAAAAAGCAGCATTTTAACGGTAGGCTACCTGATGATAAAAAAATATAAAGATTATTTTCGCTGAAGGCGGATAACAAATTCCGAGCGATAAATAAAAATTGATAAAGGGGATAAAGTTAATTTAATCGGGAGTAGAAAGCAACTAAATAATTTGAAAAATAATTGTAGTAAAAAAATGGTGACCCTAAGGGGAATCGAACCCCTGTTACTGGAATGAGAATCCAGCGTCCTAACCCCTAGACGATAGGGCCACTTGTTGCTGATTCCTGAAATCTGGCTTTCTTATGTCAAGATTTTTAAACACCGAACATTACAGATGATTCCTCAACTAATTGTGATAGCATTCAGTTTTTTCTTGGGAATGAATTTGCAAAATGAAGAGAATTGTCTCAATTATCATACTTGACAAATAAATGCTCTCTTTTCTGTAGGGATTTCAAAAAACAAGGAATATTTATGATAGAAATTTCAATTGGAAATCTGGAAAAACGATTCGGTGATCTTGCTATTCTTGATGGCTTATCGTTTGATGTTCAGAGAGGAGATCGTGCTGGAATTATTGGAAGAAATGGCTGCGGGAAAACCACACTATTTCGGATAATTGCCGGTATCGAAGATTATAATAAAGGGTCAGTTTCTGTTCGTAATAATTCCACGATTGGTTATTTGCAACAAATTCCTCAATTTGATGATTCTACCTCTGTGCTTGATGTTTTGAATTTCGCATTTGTTAGTGTAAACAAAATGCAATTGGAAATCGAAAAAATTGAGCACAAAATGAGAAATATGACTGAGGAAAACAGCACCAAACTAATGAAAAATTATCACCGGTTACAAACAGAATTCGAACTGCGAGATGGATATAATATCGAAGTGAAATTGAACAAAGTTTGCACCGGATTAAAGATAAATTCTGCAATGCAAACCAGAAAGTTCAAAAGTCTTAGCGGTGGTGAAAAAACAACCGTTATGTTGGGACAATTACTGCTAAAGAATCCGGAAATTCTTCTTCTTGATGAACCCACAAATCATCTTGATATTGAATCTGTGGAGTGGCTGGAACATTTTCTGGCAGAATATAGCGGAACTGTTGTATTAGTTTCGCATGATAGATATTTTTTGGATAAATTGGTTAATAAAATTATCGAAATTGAGGACGGTAAAGCGACTACTCATTCCGGAAATTACACTTCGTATAAAGTTGATAAAGAGAAGAAAATTGAATTGCAATTCAAGGCTTTTAAAAACCAGCAAAAAAAAATCAAAGCAATGCAGGAGGCAATTAAGAGATTTCGCGATTGGGGAGGGCGGGCTGATAATCCAGCTATGTTCAAAAAGGCATTTAATTTGGAAAAACGACTGGAAAAAATGGAGAAACTCGAAAAGCCGACTGAATCCGGTTCAATAAATTTGCGTTTTACTACAGAACACCGTTCCGGAAAAGATGTGTTGCGGATAAGTGAGTTGAAAAAATCATTTGACGATCAATTAATTTTGGATGATCTTGAATTCAATCTTTTTTACAAAGAACGAGTGTGTATTATCGGTAAAAATGGTTCCGGAAAATCCACGATATTTAAGCTGATTTTGGATGAATTGGAAGCTGACAGTGGCGAAGTAAAAATTGGTTCAAGAGTAAAAATCGGTTATTTGCAACAAGAAGTAGAATTCACAGATGAAGATATTTCTCTTATTGATTTTTATCGAACGGAATTTCCGCTTAGCGAAACTCAAGCCCGAACTCAATTAGCCGGATTTCTTTTTTTCGGAAATGAAGTATATAAGAGGATAAGTATTTTGTCCGGGGGTGAAAAAGTTCGTCTCAAATTATGCGTTATGATGCATAAAAATATCAATCTGCTTCTTTTGGATGAACCGACTAACCATTTGGATTTAGAATCCATTGAAGCAATGGAGGAATCTTTGCATAATTTCAAGGGAACAATACTTTTCATTTCTCATGATCGCTATTTTATTAATAAAATGGCAAATAAAATAGTGGCTATATCGGAAAAAAAACTAAAAAGTTATTCGGGAAATTATAATTTTTACAAAAGAAAAAAAACAGAGGAGCAGCAATTTGAAGAAAAAGATATCTTTGTGGAAATCGAACAATCGCAAAAAATTGAAAAGAAGAAAGAATATCAAGATCGCAAAAAAGAGGCTAATAGAAGAAAGAATTTAAAAAGACGACTTGCAAATATTGAGCATGAAATTAAATTATTGGAAAATGATATTCAAAGTAAGCAGGATGAGATGAGCGAGTTTGGTTCTGATTACAAAAAACTATGCGAAATTCAGGAAACAATTGATCTGGATATGAAAAAGATAAGTCTTCTTTTTAGTGAATGGGAAAAATCAGATAATGAAAAAAAATAAATTTGAAGCAATAATTTTTGATTTGGGACAAGTTGTGATAGATGTTCAGCCGTCTATTGAGTATTGGTCTGAAATAATGGGTGTAAATGCAACAGAATTCGGTGAAAATTTTTTGTTAAGTGGCACCTATCATGCCTTTGAAAAGGGTTTGATCTCCCCGGCTAAATTTCGTGATGATATTAGAAATTTTTATAAAATAAAATTTTCTGCCAAAGAATTCGATAGAGGATGGAACGAGATTTTGATCAAATTGGTGGATGGGATTGATGAACTTATTACAAATCTCAAAGATCAATATCGGCTCGTAGTTCTCTCAAATACAAACGAAATTCATATACCTGTGTTTGAGAAAAGATTTAGGACTACAATGGAAAAATTTGAAAAGAAGTTTTATTCCTGCCGGATTCAGGCGAGGAAACCCGAACAAAAAGCCTTTACAATTGTGCTCGACTATTTGCAGATTGAATCTGAGAAAATCTTATTTTTAGATGACAAACCAGAAAATATTGAGCAGGCAGGAAAAAGCGGAATAAGAGGGATTGTTGTGGAAAATTTTAAGCAGATGAAAGAGGAATTAGTAAAATTGGGAGTAATATAAATCTTGCCGTTTTATCTGAATATACGCGCCGTAATTACCAAGCCAATTTTAGTTTTTATTTGCGATCCCGGGGTAAAGGTTAAAAAAAAGCACAAAGACATTTTTGATAATAATCATGTCTTTGTGCTTAATCAGTTTGTTGCAATTTATTTAATTATTCCGAGCCAATCACTGAGTAGGAATTGGATTCGACCAATAAGTAATGAGATACGAGCCATAACAGTATATCCGAAAGATGCGCCGAAGCCGATCATCATAAACCAAATACCAATTTTCGTGAATTTTCCATAAAGACCGGTATGTGCCTTTGAGAAGAAGAAATATAAGAGGATTGAAACACTTCCGATAAAGATCAAGATTAAATTAATACTGGTAAGCGGTAGCATCATAGTTCTCATTTGAACAAGAACTTGTGCATGAATTGACATTGGAACGCCCATTCCTACGATACCCATGCCAAAAGCGATAGGATATCTGCTTATCCAGCTCAATTTTTGGGAGAATCTGAACCAATAGCCAATTCCGATAATTACCGGAATTATCAAGATGTAATCATGTCTCAAGAATATTGGGTTATATGTATATGGAATAAACACATTGTAATATGTATATGGGATAGCATAACCCATTGAAGCACCAACGAAAAGGTGCTCGGCAAATTTATAAAACGGATTGTCTTTATACAGAAAAGAAAACATACTTAATGTCAAAAAAACTGCTAACCAAGTTCCGATTGTTTCCATCATATTATCTCCTTATTTGATAAATTTCTTTTTCTCGTTTTTACGATCGAGAAAGTAACCGATATTACCGAGAATGATGAACAGAATAATGAGAAGGTGAGCAATAGCCTGTGAATCCATGCCAATACGTGCTTTTTTGAATTTGTATGGAACTTTGGATAAATCATATTGCTCTTCTTTGAGGGTTGGATTTTCTGCATATTCCGCTGAATACGGCAAACCGTTTTGGGCAAAAGTTTCCACTAATTCTTCGTACTCTGCCGCACCTTTTAAACCACCCAGAATACCAACAAGCTGACCGGTCTGGAGATACGGATAGAAGTCCGCAGCCGAAACTGCAGTAACGCCGATTCCAACATTCACACCAAATCTTGCTCTAGCATACGTAATATATATATAACCTGGAGCTGCTCCTGATATTTCAACACAAATCTGAATATTATCATAGTTTTTTATATCTTTCATAATAGGAAGATTATCTAATCTCAAACCTGCACCATTAGTTTCTATCGCTTCTGAAATATTATCACCCATACCAAGCGTGATTGGTAATCTTAGAGCCCAAGCTTTATAACCGAAATTGCAGTAATCAACATCCTGTCTGATATTTGGAAATTCTTCCTTAACTTCTGCTATAGCCATCTGAATAATTGCAGCTCCTTGAGGATAATACGAGATGGTAAAGACTTTGATATTTCGTAAAAAACAGTGGCGCAAGATAGCAATGTCCATTGGGTATAATTCCGGTAAAGTCGAGGGACTCTGAGCAAAATCCATAAAAACTGCTTTATTGGGCTTTCCAGCTGCAGCATCAATAGTTTTATATAGATTTCGTACAGGTGGAGTCGTAAATGTCTTTAATCCAAGCGGGAAAATTAGAGGAAGGATAACTACAATTGCGAGAATTATGTAAATATATCTTCTGTCAATTTTTTGAATACTATCTGAGAAATTCATTATTTACCTCCTCCCAAATATGTTCGTTCGATTCCAAGGATTATCTTTAGAGAAGTAGCTGTCATCCCTAATCCGACTCCCAATTGGATGGCACGTTTTGCAGCTAAATTTGGCACGTTAAGTATCCATTGGGTGATTTCAGGTATCCATGGCGAAATAGCATTTCCAATAGAAACTCTGCCCAGCATCACAATAATTGCAGCGATGAGAAGAACAGTTGCTTCGATAGATCTGGCACGGAAAGCTTTGTAGGCTGCGGATGCAATGTAAAATGCAAGTAGCGAGAACATTGTAGCACCGGCAGGTACATTTACACTTTTAAAAATCCACATAAATGGAGTTCCTTCTTCAATGCCCCAGATAAATCCGCTAAGGCTTGTTATTACTAAGCCCAGGATTACTATCCAACTATATCCCCAATTTGGGGCTTTTCGCTTAATTTTATTCGAATGAACCATCAATAAACTTCCAACTCCCAATACGATTGCAAACGAACCGATAACTTTTGACCATTTAATAAACCAATCAAAGAAATCCTGAGAAATTGTATGAGGAATGAATGTATGGGCAACGAATAAAAACCCCAATATCATTACTATTAATAGTGGTATTTGTCTTTTCATTATTTACTCCTTAGGAAGGGGAATTGTCCCCTTATTTAGCCGGGAACCATTTCATGAAGAATGGTAAGTGGAGGGTTGACAAGAAAGTTCCTAAAAGAACAGATACAACGATCAGAAATTTCATATAATCCTGTGCTTTAAGGGTTCCCAAAATAAGTGGTTGACGAGATAGGTAGGCACTTGCAGCATATAGTTCTTCACCGATCAAAGTGTAGTCGCAAGTTGTGATAAAGAAGGGGAGCTGTGTGATAGCATCTGTTCCGGCGATCTGAATTGCACCGGTCATATTTCCGGTTTCGGTCATCAGCAGTGATTCTGCGAAGAACATACCCATGTAAAAGTTTGTGGCTGTCTGTTCTCTAATCATAATACCGTTAACACCCGAGACAAAAGCGAATTGGGCTGTTGTAATGAAGAACACACTATTTTTATCGTAAGTATCGGGACGTCCTGCTTCGTAGTGTGCTTCCTTCACGATTTCCTGAGCAATGGGCAAGACGATGTAGTCTCTTACAGGAACTAATATGGGAGTGTCGAATTCTGCGGCTTTCTTGGCAACTTTTCCCAAAATAGCCAAACCGGCTAAAGTAGCCACATCACTTATTCCGCTAAGACCGGGAACAAAGAGGATTGGTTTACCCATTTCCGTAGCTCTGCCAAGCGCATTATCAATTTCTTCGATACCGGAGATGGGTCGAATGTAGAGTCTATCTCCTCTACGAGCTTTTTTGACCATATAGAAAACTAAAGCCCCAAAAATTAACATAACTATTAATGTAAGGGTTTCATTTCTTTTAAACCAATTTGGATAGGGTTTGATATACTCGTTCCCATCAAGGTTAAATATTTCTGTGTCAACGAAATGTCCTTTTCCATCGGTTTTACGAATGAAATATCTAAAAGAACGAATAGTATTTGTATGAGCTTTTAGAAGTATTTTATTTCGTGCTTTATCTGTTTGTTGTAAATTTGCTTCTTTAACTACCGGGGGTTTTTCGTTCAGCATTTTTGTATATTGGGTAATCTTTTCAGTGAGTTCTTCTTTTTCCTCTTCGGTAGTTGCTTCATTTAATTCTTTGTTTAACTTTGCTATCTCTTCTGCTAATTCTTCATTATTTTGTTTCAACTGGTCTAAGTATAAAGCGTTCGTATAGAATGGCCGCTCATCTTCCCAAGTGCATATATCGAAGTAAGTGTTTGTATATAATCTATTAGTTTCGAGGTCATATTTTGGAATTCCTCGAAAAGTAGATTCCTTTGTATCAATTTTATCAAGATATTCTCTTTCTATGTAGGGTAACTTTTTGGAATAACGCCAGACATCGGCATCACTTCCACCGCCACCGGAGCTCATCTTGTAAACCTGATAATAATATTTGGAAATATTTTCATCTGTTACCAAATTAATCTCATTGTTTTTTTCATCATAGTTGAAAGCGTATGAAATGGAATGATTTTCAGGTAATTCTACTCCAACATTTTTACAATCGAATCGAATAGAGATTTTATTTGGAAGATTATTCGGATCTACTTTAAAATCAATTTTCTTATTGAGCACAAATTCACTTTTTGTAACGCCATCTACTGTGAAAAATAAACGCTGCACGAGGAATAAGGGGTTTTCCTTATAGAAGTAATTCACTCTTAATTTGGTGCGTTTATCATTATATTGCAGCTGCGAAATACCCACAAAGGGTTTCCCAAAATATACTCGAAGTTTATCCCCTTTATCAGAAGGATTATCATCCACAGTAAAATATTCGGGTGCTGTTGGTAATATATCAGGAGTAGTAAATTCAGGAACTATTGGATTGTCCAGAGCAAATGTTTCCTGCCCTGCTCCGTCTTTAATAGAAATATTGAATTTATACCATTCCATATTTGCAGAATTGAATTTTTCAAATTTCTCTTTGATTTCTTCATAGGAAACCAGTGCGTTAGTTTGAGAAGTATAGGGATAAGCAGAAGCTCTTTTAAAGATCAAATGCTTTTTATCATTTTCATCTATCAAGTAAATGTTGTATGATCTAATATCCGTTGTAAAAAATGGAAGGCTCCATTCAAACCGCATCTCATTCGATTCCTTATAATTTACAGCATAAAAATTTTCGAGTTTTTCGGGTGGATTATCTATTGGAATACAGGATACTATTTCTGAAAGAGGAGAGCATTTTCTGCTGTTATTCACGGCTTGGACAGCATAATAATATTCTTTATCAGCTTTTAATTTATTAAGAATATACTTAAATTGCTCCAGTTTTAATCCTGCAAGAATTGTGGAGGTCGTATCAATTGTTCCATCCTCAAGTTCTTCGGTCTCGGTGAATTCTTTCATCACACTTTTTAATAAGTAATCCTCGGGATTAGTAACGGCAAGAATGCGATAATCATCCATAAAAGGTCCGTATGTTTTCATATCTCTGGGAAAACTTCGGTACAATATTCGTCCTCCGATGTCATCTTTTGTTTGCCCGCGTGCATGCTTAAGTTTTCCGCGGGATGTAGCTGTAACAAACAATCCGTATCCTTCGTTGTTGAAGCGCATTGTATCCGCAGATACGCCGGTTTTTGGATTAACCGGAATAGAGGCTATGATGAATAAAGAATCAGGACTCGCACCACGGTAGATGCGATATTCGATTATCCGTTTTTCTTTGGGGAATGGTTTCCAGTTCAAAGCCAAACCACCACCGTCATCATTGGGGACGTCAAATATCTGCAAATCCTCAATAGGGGTGTTGTTTGGAAGAGTCTTTGCGGAAAGAGTGCCGCTGAGAATTAGTGAAATGGAAACTAAAATGAAAAAGATCTTTTTCACTTTTTAACTCCTTTCTGTTTGCTCATGTTTTTTATTATTTTATT
>JAYEKN010000196.1:0-3831 GCA_034661015.1 Candidatus Cloacimonadota bacterium | reverse complement strand
ATTAGTGAAATGGAAACTAAAATGAAAAAGATCTTTTTCACTTTTTAACTCCTTTCTGTTTGCTCATGTTTTTTATTATTTTATTAAAAGAAAGCGATAATTTGCATTATCGCATTCGACGAATTTTTTTGCTTTTTTTGCCAAATAATATGCTTCTCGTGCGTCTTCTTCAGTTGGTTCAAACCAATCATCAGGATATCTTATTTCAACTGAAAAATCATTAAGAATTAATAAAGAATCTTTCAAAATAGAAAAATCTTTATCGGTTTCTTTACATAATTCTAAAAGACGCAATAGGTTGTGGATTTTTGGGAAGTGTTTATTTTTATTAATCAGATATGCTTTGATATATTTCTCTGTTGATTGGTGACAATGGAAACATACCGTATCGGTCGGAATATCTATACTGTTTAAATTATTTTTCACATTTAAAAGGTCATTTTCGGCTTTTTGAATCCAGTCTTCAACAAGTTCGTTCATAAAGGATTATCCCATTTTCAAAAACCTGATTAATAAAAGAATGTGAAAAATTTTTCCACTTTTCAACTTCTCTTTTGGTATAAACTAAAATATCCATAGCAATAGGATAAGGGTCAAAGAATTCATGAACTTCACGAGCTCTTTTGAACCTTGGTAAGTTGGATTCTTTAATTAGAAGAAGGTCTAAGTCGCTATCCCGAGTAAAATTTCCATTAGCATAAGAACCAAAAAGAATTATTTTTTCAGGATGATAATTATCAACAATCGTCTTGGTTATTTCTGCAATTTGTTTATTATTAATCATTTTGGAATTATAACTTTATTCATTTTTACCATATTCAAACAAATTTCCCGCTTGATAAATATCCATTTGTACTATTGAGAAAGGTTCGATTTGCAATGCTTCGGATGAAGTTTCACCGGTTTCAAGGTTGATGGTTAGCTGCTGTCTTTGCTTCAGGTCGGCAAGATTTATAGATTTGATAGTTAAAGCTGGAGTGCCGGAATTTATGGCATTTCGCTTGTAAATTGAACCAAAGGATTCGGCAATAATTGCTTGAATTCCAAGAGAAGTAAAACAATCCACGGCTTGTTGTCTCGAAGAACCAGCTCCAAAATTGCTTCCGACAATGACGATATCGTCCTTTTCGGCTTTAGCTGCAAAATCTTTCCAATTAGTCAAATTATCAAAGGTGTATTGCCCCATTTTTTTTATATCAGTAATAGCTAAATATTGGTTGTGGAAGATCATATCAGTATCAATATCTTCAATTAAATTCCCGTTTTCGTTAATGATCAACCAAATTTTTCCTGTGAGTTTAGAACTTTTTTTCATGTCGCTAATATCATCTCCGTTCATATTTTATGTCAAACTATTTAGAATAGTTATTAACAAGTTCATCATTAATACAGTTTACAATTGTATTAAACTGTAGCATTAATTTTTTGGGGATAGGGGGACCGGACACATTTTTCAGTCTTAATGGATTTATCGCTTTATTGTGATAATAAATTGTATAGTGAAGGTGAGGACCGGTTGACCAGCCGGTGGAGCCGACAAATCCGATAATATCTTGTTGTTTTACACGTTTGCCAACGTAGGTTCCTTTTGCATAAGCACTAAGATGCCCGTACAAAGTCTTATGTCCGTTTGGATGCCGAATCATAATAGTTTTCCCATAGCCACCTGTATTTCCGCGAGGAGTAGGGTGTCCGCCTTTCCAACCTTGATGAATTATTACTCCATCGGCGGAAGCCTGAACAGGAGTGCCTCTTTTTGCTGCATAGTCCACGCCGTTATGTAACCAGTATCTTTTTGTAATCGGGTGCACGCGCATTCCATAATAAGAACTGATATAAGAATAATTGAGAGGGGATTTAAGAAATGCTTTTTGAAATGACTTTCCTTTGGAATCATAGTATCCATCAAATTTTGCACCATTTGTGAAATAATAAGCTGTCATGTCAAAATTTTTTCCTAGGTATGAAGCGGATAGAATTTTACCGTTTTTGAGTATTTCACCGTTATTTGTAAATACTTCATAAATTATTTTACAAGAATCACCCTTACGAGGATCAATAAAAAAATCCAAATCCCACTGGAAAATATCCGTATAATCCATAACTATTTTCGGGTCAATTCCTTGTTCTACGAAACTATTATAAAGAGAAGATTCAATTGAGGTTGAAAATGTTTTTGTTTCTTTGGTAAGTTTTTTTTGGTTATTCTTGGAAATAAATTGATTTGTAGTGTCTCTTTGAACGATATAGTGGTTTATATTATCAGGAAAGAATTCCACGATCTGCACCTGCTGGAGTGTGTCAATCTGAAGAAGAAAACTGTCGTTGGGATGAACCTTCCGAAGATCATAGATGACATTTAGAGAATGGGTTATTTGATAGGCATCAGAATCAGCGATTCCATTTTCTCGTAAGGCCTGATATAAAGAAGAACCGGATTTTATTCTTCCTGATATGCAGTTATAGGGATTTTTTTCTTCGATTTCAATCGGATCAGTTTTCGATTTACCGCAGCTGAGAATTGATGATGTAATAATTATCAATACAAGAGAAAGTAAGAGATTCTTACTCATTTACAATTCACCAATGAGAGCGGCTTTTGCAGCTGTTATCGGGCTGGCAAGATAAGTGTTTCCATCGCCCTGTTTACCAGTATAATTTCGATTGGAGGTAGAGATTTGAACTTCACCCTTTCCTGTCATTCCGATCTGGCCGGAGGCGCAACCGCCACAACCCGGGTTTGCAATTATTGCTCCTGCATCATAAAGGATTTTAATAATTCCTTCACCAAGCATTTTTCCATAAACTTCTTTTGTTGTGGGGACGATTCGGAGCATAACTTGGGGATCAACTTTTTTGTTTTTCAAGATTTTTGCTACATTTCGCATATCTTCTATTCTGCCATTTGTGCACGAACCGATAAAAACGGAGTTCACTTTAAGTCCCTTTAGTTCGGAAACATCTTTTACATTATCCGGTTTTGGCGGACAAGCAATTTGAGGTTGGAGTCCTTCTACATCAATTTCAATTTCTTCAATATATTCGGCATCTTCATCTGCTTGGATAAAATTTGCTTTCTCACCAATTCGGTTTGAAACCCACTTTTTTACATTTTCGTTCGGTTTGGGATAAGCAACGATTCCACCCATTTCAGTCATCATACTGCAAAGGGTAACATAATCGGCAAAGTTCAAATCTTCAAGGCATTCTCCGTAATATTCAATACATTTTCCCAGAGCTCCCTTACTTTTGATCTTTCTTAGGATGTAGAGAACCAGATCTTTTCCGGTTGTCGGATAAGCAAATTTGCCTTTCAGATTGATCTTGATGGTTGCCGGAACTTCAAACCAATTTTTTCCGGTTCGGAAAGAAAAAGCGATGTCCTGATCGCCCATTCCCTGACCGAATGCACCGACCACACCCAAAATATTGAAATGGCTATCTGTGCCTACAATAGTTTTTCCGGGACGTGCCAATCCGGTTTCCATAAGAATATGAGTTCCGATTCCTTGGTCAACATCATATACTTTTATTCCCTGTTTTTTGGCGTAATCACGGCAGATCTGTTGATTATTTGCGTAAGGAATATTTTTTGCCGGGGCCACAGTGTCAAAGGTAAAATAGATATTTTCAATATTGTTTACTTTACCGTCTGCATAGTATTTTTCCATATTTTTTACTACATTGGGTCCACCAAAATCCCGAGCCGTTCGAATATCTAATTTCATCCAAACGATCTTCCCAGGCTTAACTTCTTGTTCGGAATGCGTCTGAATGATTTTTTCAATTATCGTTTTTCCCATTTTTTTTCCTTTTGTTTAAATGTTTAAT
>JAYEKN010000195.1:2124-12211 GCA_034661015.1 Candidatus Cloacimonadota bacterium | reverse complement strand
ACTCTAATTAAAATATGAAAGGAAAAAACATCATGGAAAATGAACAAATTACTATAGAAGAATGGAAAGCATTATTTGAGGTTGCCATCCGCTTTAGAGACCAAAAGAGTTGGGAGTGGATGCGAGATGACATGATTTTTGGAGTTCAAAATCCGGAAAACGGCATGATAAATTATTGCATTGTTTTAGGAAATATCGGACAGTATTTTGGATTTTCAGCAAATTTGGGTACAGAAGGATTAGAAGGGCTTCAAAAAATGAATGATATAAACCAGAATGAATTGGATGCTATTCATTTTCAAAATTGTATTATGGCTTCTTTCCTCAACCGAAATGATTTACACCCAAGAGATTACAAATTGATCAAAAAATTGGGTTTAAGTTTTCGAGGTAAAAATCAATGGATATATTTTAGGAATTATACTCCCGGTTTTTTCCCATGGTTTATCACTAGAGAACAAGTAATAAATCTTACCCACGCTTTAGAACAAGGTTTCATCGTAGCAGAATTAATAAAGCAAGATCCGGCTTTACTTTACTCATCCCACAAAAATGCCTATTACGTCCGAGTTCCTGAAAAAAAAGGGAAAAAGATTGTTTGGAAAAGCGAATGGCGAGAGCCAAAACCATTGAAAAAGAAAAAAATAAAAAGATTCGAGATTGATGACATTAGTCTCCATCGCATCCAAAATAGTGCGCAAAGAACTTCTCAAGTATGGGAAATATCCATCTTCTTTTTACCTGCACCCATTCAAGATAATAAAAAGCAAAGACCATATTTTCCGTATATGTTTCTTGGCGTTGAACGAAATGAAGGACTGGGGTTATTTTCCGACACGTTTGAGCATGAAGATTACCAAAAAAATGTTTTTAGAAACTTTATCGAATTTATTGAAAGGGAAAATGTAATTCCAAAAACTTTGATGGTAACTCAAGAAGAAATAGTTGAAATTTTTCAACCAACTGCAAAAAAATTAGGGATTCAAATAAAAAAAATAGATAAATTCAAATATCTCTACTTATTACGAGAACATCTCGACCAGTATATGAGAAAGTAAAACAAATCCCGCAATACTACTCCCAAGAAAAACCAATATTTTTTAGAAATTTTTGAGCTTTTTTATCTCCCAATTGGGCGGCTTTTTTGTAATATTCAATTTTTTTCTGATGCTCATTTAGCTTGTAATACGCATCACCGAGATTGCAAAATGCATTTGCTAATGACGAATCTATTTCAACCGCTTTTTGCAGATAAACAATCGCATTGTTGTATTCAGCCATTTTGAAATAAACAAATCCGAGATTGTCGTATGCTTTCGCAAATTCAGGGTCATACTTGATTGCTTTTTTTAGATTGTCAATTGCAGGGGAATAATTTTGCATGCGGGCATAAGTTGTTCCGATGCTGTAATATGCAGAAGAATTTTTGCGATCGAGTTCGATTACTCCTCCGTAATAATCAATTGACTTCGCAAAATCCCCATTGATATAAGCCTTCGAGGCTTTTTGAAAAAAGTCTGCAATTGCTTCTCGAATGTTTGCATATTCCGGCTCGTTTTCCTCTTCCTGCTCTGCCAAAAGAAATGAAAAATCGTTGTCTTTACTCACCTCTTTATTCACGTTTTTTACAGTCTGCAATAGTGCTTCCGGAGGTTGATCATCTGAAGTTTCTTGGACAAAATCAGCATTTGCTTTTTCTTCCTGCTTTGTTTTTAATAAGTCATCAAAAGCTGCATAAAGTTCTTCGGTTTCCAATGGTTTCTCGAATTCGTCCTCAGAAATTTCCGCCGCTTTTGCATTATTAAGTTTTTGGGGAGCAATAATTTCCGTATCATCTGTTCCTATTTTATCTGTTTCAGTTGGCAGAATTGATTCGGGAGTTTTCTTTGTAATAATTTTTGTAAGTTGAATTTCCGGAATTTCTTCAGGAGAAATCGCTTTGCTTTTTTTTGTTTTGAATTCATTGGATTTTGCAGATTTCTTTTCCAAATTTTCAGTATTAATTTGTTTATCATTTTTTTTATCGATTTTCTTAGAAAGTTTAGGGGTAGATTCAGTTTTTTTCTTTGATGTTTTCGGAGTTGCAGATATTTCACTTTCTTCCTCATCCTGCAAATCAGATTCATTGTCTGTGGATTTAGCGAGATGCGAAACATTTATGCGAGGGGCGTTTTCGTCATATCCAAGGCTGTCAGCAATATCAATATTTTTCATCCCGTTTTCAAAATCACCTTTTAAGCCGAAAGTGATACCCAATTTATAATAAGCATCAGGAAATTCAGGATTGACTTCAATGGCTTTTTGATACCATTCAATCGCTTTATTAAAATCTCTTTGTTTTCCAAATAAATTCCCAAGTCCATAATAGGAAAAAGCATAATTTTTATCTATCTTGATGGCTTTTCGGTAAGTTTCTTCTGCTTTGTCAAATTCTTGCAATTCTGCATAAGTTCTTCCCAAATTGTAATAAGCGTCAGTATAATTTTCATCAATCTTAATCGCTTTTTTGAACCACCCAATCGCTTTTTCATTTTCAAAGTTATGTTCATACGCATTGCCAAGATTGTTGTAGGTTTCAGCACAGTCGGGATTTAATTCTATTGCTTTGTCGAAAGATTTAAAAGCATTCTCGAAATCTCCGGTTCTACTCAAGATAATGCCGAGATTATTATATGCTTCCGCATTATCGGGCTCAATTTCAATAATCTCGCGATATTTTTTTTTTGCCTTTTCCAGATCTCCTGAAGTTTGAGCAGCTAACGCTTCATCAAAGAGAAAGTGATTTTCAGCTTGCGAATAATTTACCGTTTGTAAACCGGAAGAATAATCTTCTGTCTTTTTAGGAATGATTATTTTTTTTTCGTCTTTAATTTCCAGAATTTCTTCTGTTTTATCATTTTTCAAAGGTTCGATGTCTGATTTTATTTTGAATTCAATCTGAGGATTTTCTTTTTCTTCTTGGGAGGATTTATTTTTTATTTCCTCTTCTTTTGATTTTATTGAAATGGGTTTATCCTCAACAGAATCTCTGTCCATATTTTTAAAATAACGTAATACTTTTCCTTCATCTACATCAAATTCTGCTTTCATATAATACGAATTTCCATCCCAACGTTCTTTGTAATATTTTGTAAGAGTAATTAGGGGATAGAGTTTTTTTGTTTGTTCGGATGTAAGTGTGCTTTCAGGTTTGTATTTTCCGCTTAAGTAGGAATTCTTTGCAGAAGCAAACAGGTCATCAATTATTTCCCCTTTTATACTTACAATCGTTTCTTCTCTTGCTTGAACTTTGCGGATTTGCCCACTTGGTTCGAAAGAAAATTCGCGAATAAAAGTGCTTGCAAAAGTGCTGGTTGCAAATAGCGTTATGCAAAATAGAATAAAAATTTTTCTCATTGAACTTAAAACTCCATTTTCGGGAAATATTTCGTTTGAATAGTTACAACATGTAAAAAGTGTGTTTCCTGTGTCAAAGAATTAAAGATTAATATTCTTCAACCGGCGATTATTTATTTTTCTTATTCGTGTTTTTCCATCTGAGATAAATCTCTGCCGGCTGGCGGATGAAGTTCAGAATGAGATGTTGCAATTTCAAATTTCAAATTTCAAATTTCAAATGAAGCTATTATGGATTCGTTGCTAAACTAAAAGTTCGTTTTGTTGGTTTTGTCCGTTGCTAATTTATTTTTATTGTTCATGTTTGTCGGTTGCAATTGGTCTTTATTCAACCATTTTTTTTATTTCCCAAACTAATTCCGAAACAATATCTTTTTCAGGTATCGAACGGATGACTTCACCTTTTTTGAATAAAACAGCCTTGCCGTTTCCGCCGGCTATCCCGATGTCTGCTTCTTTTGCTTCTCCCGGTCCATTAACAATACAGCCCATAATTGCAATCGTAATATCTTGATTTATTCCGAGTTTAGAAATTTCTGTTTCGATTTTTTGAGCAATCTCAATGATATTGATTTGTGTTCTGCCACAAGTTGGGCAAGAAATGAAATCCACCCCTTTTCGGAGTCCCAGAGCTTTTAAAATTTCGATCCCCACTTTGATTTCTTCAATGGGATTGTCTGTTAGAGAAACGCGAATAGTATCACCGATTCCCTGAGCGAGCAATGCTCCGATTCCGATTGAGGATTTTATCGTCCCCGAAAACTTTGTTCCGGCTTCGGTTATTCCAAGATGAAATGGGTAATTTACCAGTTGTGCCATTTTTTGATAACTTTCAATAGTCATCGGAACGGATGAAGATTTTAAGGAAATTTTTATATTAACAAAATCGTTTTCCTCAAAGAATTCAATATGACGCATAGCGCTTTTTGTTAGAGCTTCCGCAGAAACTCCATATTTTTGTTTTATATCTTTTTCGAGCGAGCCGGAATTAACCCCGATTCTGATGGAAACTCCTGCTTTTTTTGCTGCCCGAATTACTTTTGAAACCCGCTCTTTGCTGCCGATATTTCCGGGATTGATCCGAATGGCACTTGCTCCGTTTTCTATTGATTTGATAGCTAATTTATAATCAAAGTGAATATCTGCAATGATGGGGATATCGGTCTGCTGAATAATTGCCGGAAAAGCCTCGGCAGCTTCCATATCCGGCACAGCGATGCGAATTATATCACATCCGGCATTTGTTAGTTCGCGAATTTGCTTAACTGTTTCGGGAATATTTTTCGTATCTGTGTTTGTCATGGACTGAACAGAAATAGGGGAATCACCACCAATTGCAACATCACCAACATTTATAATCCTTGTTTTTCTACGATTCATTTTTTCATCCTATTTTATGAATTTTTATTTTCGTGATAAAGTAACCGCTCCTTAATTTTTTTTCCGCCGCTGAATCCCCCAATATTTCCATCCTTTCTGACTACTCGATGGCAAGGGATAACGAGCAAAAGATGGTTTTTACCGAGAGCGTTTCCCACAGCGCGGGCTGCCAAAGGTTTGCCTAACATCTCAGCAATTTCTTGATATGTTTTGGTTTTACCATATTCAATTTCTGAAGCGAACTTCCAAACATTTCTCTGAAAATCAGATCCGGATAACCGATAGGGTAATTGGAAATGTTTCCTTTCAGCGTGAAAATATTCCTGAAATTGGGTGATTATCGGATTTTGATTTGATTCGATCAAATTTGAATCAGGATAAAATCGGTTTAACCATCTCAAAGTGTTTTCGGAAAAGCTACAGTAAAGTAAAACGTCTGTTTTGGCTTCAAAAAAAATAGTAAACTCTCCGAATTTATTCTTGATTTCACTTTTATAGATATTCATATTGTCTGATTGCTGATGAGTCGAGATTACCTTGTCAACAAAAATAACAATTTAATTGACAAGGTGTAATGGGTATGAAAATTTGTAAAAAAAAAATTAGATAAAGAACTCAATCCAGATTATTCATATTTTGATAAGGAGATTACATGGATAGAAGACTCGTAGACTATTTTGTCTCGCTTGTAAAAATTGATAGCGAATCACAAAATGAAGCTGAAATTGCAATGTTTTTGAAAAACGATTTGGAAGAAATGGGAGCAAAAGTCATCATAGATAATGCCGGAAAAAACGTTAATAGTAACGTTGGTAATTTGATTGCAAAATTTCCCGGAAAAATTGGAAAAGAACCCCTTTCGCTTTTTGCGCACATGGATACTGTAAAACCGGGTAAAAATGTTAAACCAATTATAAAAGATGGTGTTCTTTACAGCGATGGTTCCACAATACTTGGTGCAGACGATAAATCGGGAATAGTTATGATAGTTGAAGCAATCAGAAGATTACAGATTGAGAAATTTGATTACGCACCTCTTGAGGTTGTATTTACGATTTGCGAAGAGATCGGGTTACTCGGGGCAAAACATCTTGACTATTTTCATCTAAACTCAAAGATAGGTTACGCTTTGGACGGCGGTGAAATCGGTTCAATAATCGTAAATGCTCCAGCCTTGAATACCTGGCAAGTTACTATTTATGGAAAAGAAGCTCATGCAGGAGGTTCACCTGAAAAGGGAATCAATGCTATTCAAGTGGCAAGCGAAGCTATTTCAAAGATTCATCAAGGAAGAATTGATGCAGAGACTACAGCAAATATCGGCATAATATCTGGGGGACAGGCTCATAACGTCATCCCTGGAGAAGTTATTGTGGAAGGTGAGGTTCGCAGCCATGATCCAAAAAAATTGGAAAAGATTACAAATGAAATCATTGCAGTTTTTCAAAAAGTAGCAGAGAAATATTCAGTAAAATTAAATGAAACTGTCGTTAGAGCAAGTATAAAAGAAGAAATTCAAAACGATTTTCCATTTTTAAAAATAGATTCAAATGGGAAAGCAATAAAAATTTCCAAAGATGCAGCTGTAGCAATCGGTTTAGAGTCTCAAATTACATCAAGTGGAGGCGGAAGCGACGCAAATGTCTTGTTCGGAAATGGAATTTGTGCCCCAATTCTCGGTACAGGGATGCATTCTGTTCATTCAAAGGATGAATTCATAAAAATTGAAGACCTTGAAAAAGGTACCGAATGGATAACTGAAATAATTAAACAGTTTAGTAAATAAATCAAATACATTAGAAGGAGTGAAAATGAAAAAATACCTGATGGCACCAGGACCCACACCGGTTCCTGAAGAAATATTACTAACAATGGCAGAGCCGATGGTTCACCATCGTACTCCCGAATTTAAAGAAAAAGTCGGAAAAGCTTTGAAAGGTTTGCAATATATTTTTCAAACGGAAAAAGATATTCTGATTTTTTCCTCAAGTGGTACCGGAGCAATGGAAGGTGCAGTAGCAAATGTCCTCAATAAAGGGGATAAAGCACTTGTAATTCTAAGTGGAAAATTCGGTGAAAGATGGCAAGAGCTTATCGAAAAATTCCAGGCAGAAGCAATCGTTATAGATCTTGTTTGGGGCAGTGCGGTAACACCGGAACAAGTCAAAAAAGCACTCGAAGAAAATCCCGATATCAAAGCTGTTTACACTCAATTAACCGAAACATCCTCCGGCGTAGTTATGCCGATTAAAGAGCTCGGCGAAATCGTCAGCAAAACAGATGCCCTTCTCGTTGTGGATGCTATTTCCGGACTTGGTGGGCAAGAATTCTATATGGATAAATGGAATGTGGATATTGCTGTTGCCGGTTCACAAAAAGGTTTGATGCTTCCTCCTGGTCACGCTTATGCAGCTGTAAATGAGAAAGCATGGAAAGTTATCGAAAAGAATGAACAACCTCATTTTTATTTCGACTGGTTGACATACAAGAAAAAATTAATGGGCTCAAACACAGATCCGTTTACCGGTTCTGTTTTGCATGTTAAAGGGCTTTTAAAAGCTATCGAAAGAATCGAAGAACTTGGCATAGAAAATCTCTTCAAACGCTACAAAGTTTTGGCAAAAGCTACTCAAGCAGCTGTTAAAGCACTTGGTTTAGAGTTATTGTCTGATTCTCCCTGCGATGTGGAAACTGCCTGCAAAATTCCGGACTCCGTTGATGGATTGCTACTTGTTAAGCAGCTTCGTACTAAATACGGATTTACAATTGCAGGTGGACAATCCCGCTTGAAAGGTAAAATATTCCGAATCGCTCACATGGGTTATATTGAGTGCTTTGATATTATCATTATGATCTCTGCTCTCGAAATGGTGCTTAAGGATCTCGGCTGGGATTTTGAAACAGGTGCTGGTATTACCGCAGCTCAAAAAGTCCTAATTGCCGAATATCAATTCTAATAAGTGTCCATCCGTAAAGTAGCCTTTTCGAGACGTGACGGATCATTCCGCTTGAAGAGTCGGCACGGACCATTCCGTGCCGAATTAAAAGTTGTCTATTAAGTTAGTTTACGTTATGTTTGTGAGTTAGGAAAACATAAGTCAATCCGCCAGCCGGCGGATTAACTCAAGATTTCACTTTACGGACAGACTCTAATTATCGAATATTGAAGCAGAATATTATAGGCGGGAAATTTTCCCGCCTTTTCTGTTATACAAAAGCATGTCCCTAAAAATTAGATCTGTAGAAAAAACTTCTGAATTATATGAAGCAGGAATCCGTTCCGGTGATTTTTTGCTCGAAATTAATGAGCATGAAATAAGCGATATTATTGATTACAAATTCCATCAGGCGGATGAAAAGTTGGAATTGGTTTTCCGCAAAAATGATGAACTTCTCGCTTTTTTTATGGAAAAGGAATATTATCAAGATCTCGGACTCACCTTTTATCCGATAAAGTATCGCAATTGTGTTTGCAATTGCGTTTTTTGTTTTGTAGATCAGATGCATCCGGATTCCCGCAAATCTTTAAAAGTAAAGGATGATGATTTTCGTCTTTCTTTTTTGCATGGAAATTTTATCACTTTGACAAATATGCAGGAAGCGGATTTTACCCGAATTGTAGAGCAGCAGCTTTCCCCTTTATATATTTCCGTGCATTCCACTGACGATACGGTGCGAAAAAAAATGATGCGTTACAGAAAGAATGTTAGCATTTTGGATAAATTGAAATTTTTTGGGGAAAACAAAATCAAAATGCATACTCAAATTGTGCTTGTACCTGAGTGGAATGATGGAAAATTTTTGGAGAAAACTGTATTTGACCTTACCTCACTTTTTCCGGCTGTGCAATCGGTTGCAATTGTTCCGGTGGGACTTACAAAATTTCGGAAAGAGTTAACTCCCTTAAAAAAGCTTTCAAAAAATCAAGCAAAAGAAATAATTGGTAAAACAGATCAGTGGCGAAAAGATTGTGAAAAAAAATACGGGAAAGGGATAATTACACTTGCAGACGAATTTTTTCTCATCGCAGAACAGCAAGTTCCGTCAGCACAATATTACGATGATTTTCCGCAACTTGAAAACGGAATTGGGATGACAAGGCAGCTTCTTGATAATTGGGAATATTTTGCAGATGAAGTAAAAATTCCTGAAAATGTTAACACCATCACAATTTGCACTGCCAAATTAATCTATCCGGTTATGAAAAAATTAGCAACTATTTTTGCGAAAACGAGAGATTTAAGCATCAATGTCCTCCCCGTAGAAAATGATTATTTGGGAAAAAATGTTACTGTTTCAGGATTACTTTCTGCGGGAGATGTGATTGGAGCAATAAAAAAAAATCAGTGCGGTGATTTGATTTTTTTACCGAAGAATATGTTTAATGACGATGGAATTACTTTGGATGGGATAACGTTGGAAATGATAGAGCGGGAGACTGGGAAAAGCATCAGGATTTTTCCGTGAATGAATACAATAATCTTGATTGGGAATGGGAAATATAGAAACAAGGGGAGAAAAATTACAACAATCTGCGATTTTACATTTCTTGCGAATTCGTATAAAATCCTAAACTTGTGTATAAAAATATTTTTTTGCTAATAATACAGCGGCAGATATATCCATCCCCTTTGCCAGATTTGCAGCAATTGCCGAAGATAGCAAGCAGCCGGTTCCATGAGATTTTACTAACTTTTTTTTCGGAGATGTGAATTCCTTTTCGACATTTTTTCCGATAAGAAAATCAACGATCTTATCCGTTTTTTTATTTATAAAATGCCCGCCCTTCATTAAAACATAGCAATTATATTTTTCAGATAAGAATTTTCCGGCAGCTTTAATCTCATTTTCGGTTGTAATAATTTTTTGTGAAAGCAATTCTGCTTCCGGAATGTTTGGGGTGAGAAGGTCTGCATTTGCAAGAAATTTCTCTTTGAAAAATTCCTCATCTTTTTTAAGCAAGAACTTAGTTGAGTCACTCGCAGAGATGATTGGATCGATAATTACATTTTTTTGCGAATATTTCTGCAAATAATGTGAGATCAATTCCATTATTTTCCGATTGTAGATTACCCCGATTTTTGTTGCGTCAATTTTAAAATTATCGAAAACAGTTTTCAGCTGAATCTCCACCTCAGTAGTAGATAGGGGATTTGAGTAAAATACTCTTTCAAATGATTGGGCAGTTATTCCGGTGATAACGGAAAGTCCCCAAATTCCATTGTCGTGAAAAGATTTCAGATCTCTTTGGATTCCGGCACCACCGGAAGTATCACTTGCTGCGATGGTTAATGCTGTATATTTCATAAGA
>JAYEKN010000195.1:0-2024 GCA_034661015.1 Candidatus Cloacimonadota bacterium | reverse complement strand
TTTACCGCACATTGTGCAAACGTCTTCAGAAAAATCTTCGCTTGATTTTCTTCTTTTTCGAGCAAGAATCGGGTCGAGAGAGATTTTATATTGTCCTTCCCAATTGAAGTCTCTGCGATATTCTGCCATTTTATTATCGAGTTTTTTCACTCCCGGGATTCCGAGAGCAATATCTGCAGAACGGGCCGCGATTTTTGCAGCGATCACGCCTTCATGCACATCCTCCTTGTTAGGTAAGCAAAGATGTTCGGAGGGAGTTACATAGCATAAAAAATCAGCTCCATTGTAAGCAGCTATTGCCCCGCCGATTGCACTCGTGATGTGATCATAACCGGGAGCAATATCTGTGGTGATAGGTCCGAGAACATAGAAAGGAGCATTATTGCAGATTGATTTTTGCAAACGCATATTTGATTCAACCTCGTTCAAAGGAATATGCCCCGGTCCTTCAATAATAACCTGAACATCACGTTCAACGGCTCTTTTTTGCAATTCTCCGAGAACAATTAATTCTTCAAACTGGGCTGCATCCGAGGCGTCTGCGAGACAACCGGGGCGTAAGCCATCACCCAAACTTAAAGTTACATCATATTTTTCAGCAATAACGAGCAATCTATCGAAATATTCATATAGAGGATTTTCCGCTTTATTGATCCGCATCCACTTCATCAGCAGGCTTCCACCTCTGCTAACCATTCCCAACAAACGTGGATTTTTCTTGAGCGTATTAACTACTTTCCTCGTAACGCCACAATGAACCGTAATATAATCCACTCCTTCTACACACTGTTTTTCGATAGAATCAAAAAGTCCGTCCACACTCATATCGGAAATTTCTTTATCATTGTCGAGGAGTTCAGCCGCCACCTGATAGATTGGAACAGTTCCCACCATTACCGGAGATTGTTTTAGAATTGCTTTGCGGATTGCTGATAAATTTCCACCTGTGGATAGATCCATTACGCTATCTGAACCGTAAGCAACTGCGATTTTGAGTTTTTCCAGTTCTTCGTTCAGGTCATAGTGATCTGGTGAAGTGCCTATGTTTGCATTAATTTTTGTTCGTAATTTATTCCCGATACCCATCGGATGAAAATTATGGTTTATGTTTTTTGGAATAGTGATGCGTCCCTGAGCAATTTCCTCACGAAGCCACTCAACATCGACCTGTTCATCCTTTGCCACGGTTTTCATCTCTTCGGAAATAATTCCGTCTTTTGCCATTTTTAATTGTGTCATAATACCTTCTGATATTTGTTTATAATTTTAAAATATTGAATAAATTTTTTGCAGATTTTCGACATTTTTATCTAACAAATATATCTCATCAAAAAATTTCGTTTTAAATGCAAATGGAGTTTTTGCTATTTCAAAAGCTTTTTCTGCTGCGATTTCGTAGTTAGAAAGAGCTATCGCAGCGGCTTTTGCATGATTTTTTTCAAGGCTGCAATATGTGGCGATGATAGATGCAGCCATACACCCGGTGCCAACGATCTTACCCATCATTTCGTTTCCATTTTTAACTAGATAAATTTCGTCATTATCCGTAATAATATCTTCTTTTCCGGTTATGACAACTGTGGCATTTTGGGATTGAGATAGATCCCTAGCTGTTTCAACAAGATTTTCCTGAACATCTGTAGATTCTACTCCGCGGGTTATTACGTTTTTTCCTGCGAGTTTTGCTATCTCCGAGGCGTTTCCTTTAATAACGTCAACATGGGTTTCATCCATTATCTCATAAGCCTTTTTATCCCGAAATGGGGTTGCTCCCACGCCCACCGCATCGAGAATAACGGGGATACCTTTTTTGTTAGCTGCTTTAGCAGCCAAGATCATTGAGTCAACCAATTCGCTCGTGAGTGTGCCGATATTCAGCACCAAAGCATTGGAGAGCGAAACCATATCCGCAACTTCTTCTCTGGCGTGAGCCATAATTGGTAAGCCCCCGATTAGACGGGTAATATTGGCACAATCGCTGATTGAAACCCAATTTGTAATATGGTGAATAAGTGGCATTTGCC
>JAYEKN010000194.1 GCA_034661015.1 Candidatus Cloacimonadota bacterium | reverse complement strand
CTCTCCTATCGAGGAGAGGGAGATAAAAGTTCCCCTTCTCTTTGAAGAGAAGGGGTTAGGGGATGAGTTGTAAAAAGGATGAAGAATATATTTTACTTGATATGCTACTTTACGGATGGACACTAATCAGAGTCTGTCCGTAAAGTATAGATTCGACGCAGATGAATGTGATAAACAACATCACTCAGAAAAAACCGATTTTCGCAAGAAAATTTTTTTTGTAAAAAGTGTAATATCCCCGTTGAATGCTTTGTATTTTATTATTCAACAGGGGTTCATCAGCATAATCAGTGCTTGCCCTGCTTGCCCAATGAAATCTTTTTTATTTTTTATTTCATCGGGGTGGAATGTTTTTACATTTATATTCCACTTGGGGTTTATCTGCGTCGAATCACATTCGGAGAATCATTACAAAAATGAAAAACGATTTAATATCCTTTTCCAAAAAAGAATTGGCAGAATTAATGGCTCAGTTCGATCAAAAATCCTATCGAGCCGAACAGCTTTTTCGTGCCATTCACCAAAATCAAATTGGCTCATTCGATAAAATTACAGTTTTTTCCAAAAAGTTGAGAGAGGAACTTTCTGAGAAATATGTAATAGGCAATTCTAAAATTTTAAAACGATATAATTCCAAAATTGATGAAACCAAAAAGTTTTTGCTGCTTCTTTCGGATAATAATATCATCGAATCGGTTTTGATGAAATATAAATACGGATACTCTCAGTGCTTATCAACACAAGTCGGCTGTAAAATGGGTTGTTCGTTTTGTGCATCCACAAAAGGTGGATTGGTTCGAAATTTATCATCAGGAGAGATTCTTAACCAAATTTATCTCGTTCAAAAAAATCTTGGAATTAAAATAAGTAACATCGTTTTAATGGGAAGTGGCGAGCCTTTGGATAATTATGATAATGTCCTAAAATTCCTAAAATTGATTCATGATCCGGATGGACAAAATATCGGATACAGGCACATTACCCTTTCCACTGTTGGAATTCCGGAGCAGATATACAGGTTAGCAAAAGAGGGATTGCCAATTACCTTAACCGTATCTCTGCATTCTCCCTTTGATAGTGAGAGAGAAAAAATTGTGCCAATCGCCCGAAAATATCCCTTGAATGAAATTTTGCAGGCGTGCAAATATTATCGCACAAAAACCGGTAGAAGAATTTCTTTTGAATACGCCTTGATCCGAGATGAAAACGATAGTGAAGCGGAAGCTACTGAACTGGCAAAAATTTTAAATGGAATTATGTCTCACGTAAATCTGATTTTTTTGAATCCTATACGAGAAAAAGGTTATGAAGCATCTACAGAAAAAACTTCTAAAGTGTTTATTTCAATTTTAGAGAAAAAAGGGATTGAAGTAACGATTCGCAGAAAAATGGGTAGAGATATCCAAGCTGCTTGTGGGCAACTTCGAAATGATTATTTAAATGAACAGCAGGATTTATGATCTGTTTTCTCTGGGGCTTGTAAGGACGATGAATCGAAGAAAACGGGTAGATTAGCAATGAAATGTAAATTAAATAAATAAAAATATTTACAACAAATTTCATTCAAATGATTTTTGTTTTTGTAAATAAATATTCAATGATAAGGTAAAAAGTATGGAAAAATTAGATATTTCGGTTTTATATGTAGAGGATGAGCCCATCATTCAGCAATCTGTAGCTGCAAAGTTGATAGGAAAAGTAAAAAAACTTTTTTTGGCCAAAAACGGTAAGATCGGATTTGAATTGTTTGAACATGGGAGACCGGATGTTGTTGTAACAGATATTCAAATGCCTGTTATGAACGGCTTGGAAATGCTTTGCAAAATCAAAGAAAAATCTGAAAATGTAAAAATTGTGATTCTAACAGCTTTTAGTGATTCGGAATATTTGATTAAAGCGATAGATCTTGGGGTGGATAAATTTATAATGAAACCTGTTAAGGAAGATAAAATTTATGATTGCCTTGTGTCCCTTTCGCAAACTATTCATCTTGAAAAGCGAGTCAGGGAGGAGCAAAAGAAATTCCGTGTTCTCAGTTCATCAGCACAGGACGCCATATTTATGATGGATGACAAGTTTAGAGTTACTTTGTGGAATGCTGTTTCCGAGCAAATGTTTGGATATGAAAATCGGGAAATAAGCGGTAAGAAAATTTATGAATTTATTATTCCTCCGGAAAACCGCCATGAGTTCAAACTCGGAATGAAAAATTTTTCTGAAAATGGGAATGGCAAGTTTGTAGGAAAAATTACTGAATTGTCCGTTATAAAAAAGGATGGGAAACGGTTCTCTACGGAGTTATCTCTTTCAAGTGTAAAATTAGGTAATATTTGGCATGCTATTGGAATTGTTCGCGATATTACCGAAAGAAAAAAATCAAAGGAACAACTCCAAAAAGCATATCAGAAGATGGATATTTTAGCAAGAACTGATTTCCTTACAAAAATATCTTCTCGATGGGATGTTCTGGAAAAAATCAAATATGAAATTCAACGTTTCGAACGTTTTCGTTATCCCTTTGCTCTAATAATTTCTGATATTGATTCATTCAAGTCCGTAAATGATACTTTCGGGCATGATGTTGGTGATAAGGTTTTGCAGCATATTTCCGACATAATGAAAAAAATGGTTCGTCGGCAAGATGTTCTTGGACGTTGGGGTGGGGAAGAATTCATTATGATGCTTCCGAGAACCGAGATTGACGGAGCAAAAATCATCTGTGAAAGAATTAGACAAACAATTATGGATACTCCATTTATTGAAAAGGATATAAAAATTCAAAACACAATGACTTTTGGGATAGGGATATACGATAAAGAAATGAATATTGACGAGTGCATCAAGCAAGCCGACGAAGCATTATATTATGGTAAAGAAACCGGTAAAAATTGTGTAGTAATATTTCGGGAAATGGCTAAAACCGAATAAAATTTCTATTTCGAGAATAAAGTGAATAACATTAATAATAAAGAAAACAGTAATTTGTTGCAGCAGATAGACATACTTTTACATAGATTGCAAAAGCAGAAAAAACACATTAAACAACTTGTTGAGATTGGCAGAGCTTTATCATCAAAAACAAAAATTGAAAATGTTTTTGATCTTATGCTCAAAGAAGCTCTCGATTATACAAATGCCGATGGAGCCACAATATACACTCTTTCAGCAGATAAAAAATTTCTTGAATTCAAATTAATTTACAATCGCTCATTATATGTTAAATTACGAGATTCGGACGACCATCCTGACTGGCCCAAGATTCCTTTGTTTACTTCTGAAAATGAGCAAGAACTAAAACATCTTGTTACCTATGTTTATCATACAAAGACAGCTCAAAGAATGGATGACGTTTATAAGCAGGATTTATTTGATAATAAAGGAACACTCGAATATGATACAAAGCATCATTACCGTTCCAAATCTATGATCGCAATTCCTCTGAAAAATCATGAAGACGATGTGTTAGGCATTGTGCAACTCATAAACGCCATGTCTGAAGATGAACAAGAAATACTTCCCTTCTCGGATGATCACCTATTGTTGATGAATTCCCTTGCTTCTCAAGCCGCAATTGCGCTTACGAATAAAAAATTAATTCAGGGATTGGAGGATTTGCTTTTTCAATTTATCAAATCTATCGCAAAAGCTATTGATCTGAAGTCAAAATTTACTTCGAATCATATAACGAGGGTGGCTAAGATAACAGACATAATTACGGATGCGGTAAGTGCATCTGATTCAGGATTTTATAAGGATATACATTTTTCGGAAAAGGAAAAAAAAGAAATATCAATCTCCGGCTGGATGCATGACATTGGGAAGATTATCACACCTGAAAAAATTATCAATAAGTCAAAAAAATTAGAAACTATTGTTGATAGGATTGAGCTGATCAAATTACGCTTTGAAATCATTATTGTAAATATTGAAAAGAAAATAATGATGCTTCAAAAAGCGGATGGACATTCTGCTGAAATACAAGAATTGAATAATTTGAGACTTAAATTGCTAGATGATTTGGAATTTGTTAAAAGCAAAAATGCCGGTAGGGAATTTTTGCTTGATGAGGATGCAGAGCGGCTTACAGAAATATCCAAATTTAGATACAAAGTGGATGAGGAAGATTACAAACTTATCACGGAAGATGAACTGAAAAATTTATTAATCAAAAGAGGAACATTAACTGAGGAAGAATTTGCAAAGATGAAGGAACATGTGAAAACTACTTGGGAGATGTTATCCTCATTTACTTTCCCCAAACAGTATAAAAATGTTCCCTATTTTGCCTCTTGTCACCACGAGCAGTTGAATGGTAAAGGATATCCGTTCGGGTATTCGAGGGAGGATATTCCCTTGCAAGCCAGAATAATTGCCGTTGCCGATAAGTTTGAGGCTCTTGCGAGTAAACGACCTTATAAAAAAGGGAAAAGTTTAAGTGAGGTGATGAGTATCCTTGGCACAATGGCAAAAAATGATGTCATTGACAAGGATTTGTTTGAATTTATTCTCGAATCGGGATTGTATAAAACTCTTGCGGAAGAAGTTCTGTCGAAAGAAAATACGGGTTCTTTCAATATTAAAGATTTTTGCAAATAATTTCAACGCATTTTATTTACAAGTTTTTTTAAATTTATCAGTTCGGTTTTTATATTTTTCAATGCTTCTAAATTTATTTTTGTTGTTGAATTATCAAATAGTGTTATGGGGAGTTGATTTTTTTTTTCATCCCGCAAACGGTTTTTTGCTCCTTTAATTGTATATTTTTTTGTATAGAGCAAATATTTAATTTTTTTGATGGTTTTAATATCTTTTAAAGTATAGCGTCTGTTGGAGTTATTTCGTCTTTTGGGATGAAGCGGGGCAAATTCTGTCTCCCAATATCGTAGAACGTGTGATTTCAGATTCGTGATATTACAAACCTCAGAAATGGAGTAGTAGTATTTTGTTTTATTTTTATTTTCCATAATTTCTAAATAAAATCCAACTTGTTATTAAGGAATATAAAATCAGGAATATCGAAGACCAGAAGCAGATAATTGGGAAAATATAGCCAATTTTAACAAAGAAAGTTTTACCAATATCTTCGAGTGTGGAGGGAAGATATGAAACTAAATTTTCTTTTGTGAATAATTTTGATTTTCTGATTTCTCTGCCCTTGGGGTCAATAATATATGAGATGCCTGTGTTGGCTACACGGAAAAGGGGTAAACGGGTTTCTATTGCCCGTAATTTTGTATTATTTGCATGCTCAATTGGAAAAACAGTTTTTTGAAACCAGGCATCATTAGTAATCACAACAAGAAAATCAGCGCCCCTGGCTGCATAATCGCGAGTTAGTTCGGGAAAAACACCTTCAAAGCAGATCAAAATCGGGAAATCGAAACCATTCAATTCATATAAATTATGGTTTACTCCATATTCAAAATTTGCTTGACCAAATTGCAGTTTTTTAAGGATTGGTAATGTGTTTAGCAATGGAATTCTTTCACCAAATGGTACGAGCTTTATCTTGCTATATTTTTCATGATATTTCCCTAAACTATCAATTAGAGTTGCACTATTATAGTACTTGACCTGTCGAGTTTGTCCTTTGAGTTGTACATCATAGTCAGGAAATCCGACTACAATATTCACATGATTCTTTATCGCTATTTCGGAAAATTTATGTTGATAAACGTGGTTGTGCAAAAGATTTTTGGCGATAGCAGATTCGGGTAAAATCACGAGATTCACATTTTGCTTAGTTGATAGGTTTTGTATTTGCTCGATGTAGTCATCGGTAATCGGTTTGAAAAGTTCCTTTTTCCATTTATCCTCTTGATTAACATTCAATTGAATTAGACCGATTTTCAGATTTTGAGGTTTTATCTGAATTGTTTTATGCTTATAAATACCGTAACCAAACCATAAAATAAAAATCAATATTATCCATTTGAAAGTTTTAAACCGGCTTGAGAGTAACCGATAGATAAGAATATTTATCAAGATTACTACAAAAGAAAGCCCGTAAATACCCAAAACATCTGCAAATTGAATGAGATAATAATAATCTGCAAGAGAATAACCAATGTTGAACCAGGGAAAATTTAATTGCCCCAAAGTCATGAAATGATCAAATCCGATCCAGATCATAGGGAAAACAAAATAGAAAATTTTTGGAAATTTAAGTTCTACTTTTTTTATAAAATAGCTAAGCAATCCCAAATATAACGCCATTCCGATAAGCAATCCCAAAAATGCATATATGCGAACGAAAAGAATTGCGTAAGCGGAAATAATGATTAGAACAGCTCCAAATAGAAGTCCATAGAAAAAACTTTGTTTGGGATTGGAGCGTTTAAGAAGCATTAGATATGGAATGAAGGCAAGAAAGGAGAGAAATCCTAAACCAATCCCAATAAACGACAGTGCAAACAATATCCCTGAAATTATGGCTAGCTGCCATTTATTAATTTTAAAATGCATAATTTGTCTGATTGCGATAAGGAGGGTTATCGCGTTTGCTTATTTTATTTATTAAATTAGTCATATAAAAACCATTTTATCTAAAAAAGATAAGTGTGAACCAGATTTATAATGAAGTGTAAACTGTGTAAAGTAATATTTTAATAAAATCAGCTAACTGACTATTGATGAGAATATTGGAAAATATAAAATTCTTGCTGATCAATTAGTCCTATCTTATTTTTGAAGAGTAATATTTGGGAAAAGTGTAGTTTGGAAAATTTACTGCTGAATGACGGAAGCGGCATATTTAGAGTCTGCTCTCCTTTTATAATATTCAAATTATTCCGGTTATCCAAGGTGAGTAAAAAAAATTTTGCGGGTGAAATATCCAAAATCATGTTTTTGGGGGAAATGCTTTTCACAAATCCTCCGAAATTATCGAAAATGATTATTTCATTTTTTGTTGTATCAAGAATATAATTCAAATTGATAGTAGAGCTAATTTTTTTCGGTGAAACAATCTCAAATTTTCCAAATGTAAAACGCAAATTTACTTCTGAGCTAAAGGAGTAGATTAGATTTGTAGCAGAATCATAAATCAACAAGTCTCCGTTATTTTTCACCTCCAGCAATTCAGGTTCATCAATCTCCGCAAACGAGATACTGTTTACAAATTGCCCATTTTCATCGAATTTAATAATTTTATTTATATCATTATCGAGTGCATAGATATTTCCAAAACTATCACAGGAAATATCTGTTATATTGATAAACTGGCCATCTCCAAAGCCACTTTCACCGATTTTTTGGATTAATTTACCGGAAAGGTTGGTTTTGTAGATAGTATTTTCTGATTTATTTAGGAGAATAAAGGCGTTTGAATAATCGTCGAAAATTATTTTATCGGGATGAAAAGCGAATGATATTTTTTCAGAAAAAGTTAAATTTTTCGGTAGGGGATGGCTATCTTGTAGATTGATTGAAGAACAGGAAATCATTACAATGAAAAAAAGAAGAGAAAATGTACTATATAGGGAAATTCTAATATGCATTATGCGGTCTGATATCTTTTAGTTTTGCCTGAATTTTTTTAATATTTCTCCACTCATTTTCCTCAAGAGAATAAGCAATATCCACGAAAGAACCTTTTTTTAGGAATGGGGCTAATTCGCCCATATTAAAGCCAATACAATCGAGGGTCGTATAATTTTGCTTAACTTTCATTTTCAGATGATTTGTGCCAACGGTGTAGGGATAACCCACGATTTGAACCTTATTGCTCATAAATACCGGACTCATGTTTCTGGGACCGAATGGTGCGAAAAGTTTTAGCCACTGGATGAAATTATTATTAACAGTGTCCAGCTGTATCTCTTCCGAAATACTGATTTGAGGGATAATATCTTCTGGGGTCATTTTGTTTTTTGCATACTCATTCAATTTTTCCTCAAATTCGGGAATATATTCGGGTAAAATTGCAAGTCCGGCTGCATATTTATGTCCTCCAAAACTGATCAAATAATCTTGAAACTCGGACAAACAATCAAAGAGATTAAAACCTGCTATACTTCTTCCCGAGCCGCGTCCTTCACCGTCCTCAATAGTGATGAGGATGTTCGGACGATTATAATGCTCCACGATTTTGGAAGCAACGATTCCAACCACTCCCGGGTGCCAATTCTCTGAAGCAAGCACGATCAAAAACACATCATCAAGATTATCATATTTTACTTCGATCATATCACGGGCTTCTTGAAAGGTTTTCTGGTCTATTGCTTGTCGGCGAGTATTTTCCGTATGAATTGAAAGTGCTAGATCTTTTGCTTTTTCAACCTGATCCGTTGTAAGAAGATTTACTGCCCTGTCAGCACTGCTCAGGCGTCCGGCAGCATTGATTCTCGGAGCGATCTTAAAAACCACATCGCTGGAGCGAATTTTTTTCTCTTTTAGTCCACAAAGATTCATGAGATATTTCAATCCGATATTTTTTCTTTCTTCCAATTTATCAATTGCCAGTGTGGCAATAATACGATTTTCACCGGTCAAAGGTACAATATCTGCGATTGTTCCCAAACCGGCGAGATCAATGTAGTCAATGATATTATCGCGATTATTCTCAAGGAAAAGGGCTTGAAGAACTTTAAAAGCTACTCCTGCTCCGGCAAGCTCGGAAAAGGGATAAGGACAATTTTTTAATTTAGCATCAATAATTACATGTGCTTCCGGTAATATTTCTTTTGGAGTGTGGTGGTCTGTAATTATTACATCAATTCCCATTTTGCTAAGTTCATTGATTTCATCTACTGCATCAATTCCGCAATCAACGGTTATTACCAGCCCCACATTCATATTCGTCAGGGCAGCATTGCCTGTTTCTGACATTCCATATCCATCGCTTATCCGATTTGGAATATAATAATCAACATTCGCATTTAATTCTCGTAATCCCAAAAGGAGAATAGAGGTGGCAGTAGTTCCATCCACATCGTAATCTCCATAAATAATAATTTTCTCGTGATTGGAGATAGCTTTCTGGATTCGATCTACAGCTTTCTTCATATCTGAAAACAACCACGGACTGTGAAGATCTTCAAATTTTGGTTTGAAAAATTTATTTGCATCTTCCGCGGTGGTTATATCCTTTTTTAGCAAAAATTTTGCGATGACTTCATCACAGGAAAGCTCTTTAGCAAGACTTTTCTGCAATGATTCGTTCACATCCGTTTCGTGTAAAATCCATCGTTTTCTCATCTCATCTCCAATTCTATAAATTTAATAAAATAAAACTTCCAAAGAAAATAATAAGCCGAATTCTGTAATCCGCTGGCTGGCAGACTGACAACCATTTATCTGTATCTGGCATCACTGCTATCTGCCAAGTGGCAGATTCCACCAAAAAGGTGGCAGATTAATGCGATCTACCCAAGGGTTATGACGAACTGAGCGGATTCGTTCCCGAAAATATCGGGATTCCCTTTTATTTGACCTTGCACCGAATAAGGTTTACCAAGCTACCGATGTTACCACCGATACTGGTGGTCTCTTACACCACCATTTCACCCTTATCCACCGATGAATTGGTGGACGGTATATTTTCTGTTGCACTAGCTCCCCGTTACCGGGACTTCCCGTTAGGAAGTATTCTGCTCATGGTGTTCGGACTTTCCTCCCCCCGAATCCCGAAGGTTTTCGGGACGGAAGGCGATTGTCTAATTTTCTTTGGAAGACACGTCTATTGGTATAAAAATTCTTGAACAGTTTTCGCAGGTGATGATTGAATTACCTTTAATAACTTCAACTACTATTTGGGGACGTATCTTAAAATGACATCCCGAGCACACTCCCTCTTTGGTTATCTCAGCAATTGCTTTACCGTTTTTATGTGAAATTAGGCGATTGTATCTTCTGAATAAAATTTCGGGAATCTTTTTTCCTAAATCCTTTTTTTTTTGTTCCCAGACATTAATTTGTGTTTCATATTCATGGATTTCAGCATCAATTTTTACCCGTTCTTCCTCTAATTTTTTCTTATCGCTTGTGAAAACTATTTCGATACTCTTTTTTTCGTTTTTAAGAATTGATTCTTCCTCTAATAGTTCGATTAATTTTTCTTCAATCGAAGCATTTTTCTCTTTCTTGAAAGCAATCTCCGAATTCAAAGCCTTATATTCTTTGTTTGTTTTAACAGAAAGAAGTTGGCTCTCGTAATTGTTGATTTCTTTTAGATTCGCAGAAATGTCCAATTCATGATTCATCTGCTTCTGAAGATTATCTTCCAAATTTTGATTAATTTCGATGATCGCCTTATTGTCAGATTCGTTTTTTTCTTCCAGTTCTTTCAATTGTTTGGGTAATCGTTTGGCTTTTTTATCTATTTGAAAAATCTTATTATCCAATTTTTGCAAACTGCACAAAATCTCTAAGTCTTTTTGCATTTTTTCTCCTGCTATTTTTCATATTATAAAAAAAGGCACTTGTGATTTTATTCACAAATGCCTTTTTAAATTTATTATAATCACCTGCTGTTGTGGGAATTATACGATGCAATCCACACCACTGGTAAAGAGGAAACCTTTTATATAATTTCTTGAGAACTTTCATAATTTTAATAGGCATATTTTTTAAAATGTACGAAATTGTCAATTATAATAAAAAAAATATTTTCCAAGCAGGTAAAATAAAATCTAATAAAAATTCATTAGGAATTCCATAAATTAGTTTTTGGTTGTCCTATTACCAAAAAATTGACAAGATTGCAGGAAGTTCTCAAAATAGAATTCAAATTTTGTTTACAAAAAATTGAAATTGCACAAGCAAAATAAAATTGAAATTAATAAATACGGTTAAAAGAGTAATCTCTTTATTTGCCTTTTCCGAAAGAGTGAAAATTAAAAGCAAAAAATCCCCATTCAACTTTCCCAAAATTTTTCACAATATTTGACAATCTTATTTGCCACATATCAATTCGGCACAAAATATAAAGTGTAAAATTATTAAAAATTTTAGGAGTATTATGGGAATTAAATTATTTGGTTTTTTGCCAAATGCAGAATGAAAATAATTGGGATATTGGTTCTATTAATGCTGTTATGTGCTGTTTCGTCAGCTGGTAATGGACTTTTTTTAAAATTTAATAATCTGAATATTACAAGTACTCAAAGACAATTTAATAGCAGTGGTTCAAATGATATTGTGAATGTTATAATTGCTAATAATATCCACAATTTAAATGAAGTACCCAATGTTCCCAATTTCCATTCTGAGAGTAGTACTGATTTGCTTGAATCAATTGAAAGACCCAAAGGGTGTTTCCTTTTTGCTCTTGATACTGTTATTTTGCCTGGAATTCAGTTAGGATGGGGACAAATTAAATATGATTCTACTTATGTAAGGGAGAATATGGTAACCTTACATCTTAACACAATAGGATTTGTAACGACTATGGGTAGTTCCTGGAACGTTAATAGATTTAGATCATTAGACAGAGCAGGATTATATAACTGTTTTAATTTGGGTTTGGATTATGTAATTATGATTGGCCCTGAGCCGGGAGGTGGTGGAGATATAAAGCACTATGTATTTCCTAATATTTCTTACGGTTTAGGTTATAGCTTTAAAATTGGTACTAACTCTTTTTTCCGTATATCCTTAGATTTTGGTTTAAAATTGATAATAAGTAATTTGAAAATATCTTTTATTTTTTAAAAAGGAGTAGCAATGAAAAAGTATTTTGTTTTTTTAGCAATAATGATATGCATTCTTATTAATACTAACATTTCCGCATATATGCAACCTATTCATGAATATTTGTTCGAAGAAGGTGTAAATTTATTAAATAAATATAAAACTTATAATATATATCAAGATGATGGTAATAATCCATTTTATAATGCTATAAGGGAAGGTTCGTCAGATGAAGATGATAGCGATTGGATATATGGATATGGTACTTCAGCTCAAAATCCGTATATTACCGGTATAGATGATATTCCTGAATGGATCGTTGAGGGTTATCTAAAGACTATTACTCACTTTTGGGATGCTGATAATTTAATTCCATAAAAAAGATAGTTATGGAAATGAAGTTTCTCCCGGAACATATTTTTACAAATTGGAATATGGTAAAAATGCGGTGGTAAGGAAGATGGTAAAAGTTGGGAATTGATGGGAATTATTCATTATTCATTATTCATTGTTCTTGAGAACAGACAAAAAAAATGGCGACTTGCAATAACAAGCCGCCCATAGATTTATATCCGACAATCCATCCGCCAGATGGCGGATGGAGTTACTTCACGAATTCTAAAATCTTATTAGATTTTTTAATAAATTCTTGCAATTCTTTGCCGGAAAATTGCTTTTGTTCGAGCAAAGCGAGCTCATGAATATATTTGCAAAGCAAACTCACTTCTT
>JAYEKN010000193.1:28846-38922 GCA_034661015.1 Candidatus Cloacimonadota bacterium | reverse complement strand
TGATTTAAAATAATGCCATTCGTGCAAATTAGTTGCTAAGTTTTTTGTAATACTGAGAAGGTTTAATAAAGCATCACCAATTTTTATGAATGAAAAATTTATTTTCCTCTCAACATAAAGTAAATAATAATTCTCGATCATTTTTTTATTTTTAGAAAAGAATACGATTATTACCTGCTTTTTTAACTATCAGTAGCATTTGAATTAAAACCATATTAAAATAATTTAATAAATATTCCGATAAAGTTTGACAAACTGTCAGCCATCTTCGTTTGATGTCATAAAATGTCATAATTATTCAAAGGCATTTGCATTGGATTATTATTCAATATAATCGGCATGATAAACAAGATCGGAGAGATAATGGCTGGAACTTTTATGGGAACTTATGAAGCCTCTGTTTCTAATCGCAGAATCAGTATCCCGCAACCATATAGAAAGCAATTTTCACCGCAAGCAAAAAATATGGTAACGATTATTCGGGGGAGATTGAACACATTGCAGATCTACCCGTTTGATAGGTGGAAAATGACTAAAACCAGATTAGAGAACGGTCCGGATAAAGATAAAAATTTTTTACGAATGTTACTCAGATGGGCTACGGAATTAAAGATAGAAGGACCCGGTCGTATCTTGATCCCTCAAAATCTTTTGGATATGGCTCAGATAGAAAAAAACGCTGTTTTTCTTGGTGAAGGTAAATATTTTACCCTATGGAATCCGGAAAAATTTGCTGAATATACACTCACACTCGAACAAGATTATGAAAATGTGTTTTTAGGAAATATAAATAGCTTATAATGGAAAATTACCATATCCCGGTTCTCAGGCAGAAGGCTGTTGATTTATTAAATATCAAAAAAGGGGGAATCTATGTGGATGCTACCACAGGTGGCGGAGGGCATCTTGCAAGTATTTGCGATGCGGTGGATGATATACGGGTAATTGCATTGGATAAAGATTCGGAAGCGATAGAATTCGCTCAAAACAGATGTAGGAAATGGGAAGATAAGATAATTTTCGTAAATAAAAATTTTTCATATTTAACTTCTGCTCTTGCCCTGAATCGGATTAGAAAAATTGACGGAATTCTTTTCGATCTTGGGGTTTCTTCTCACCAAATTACCGCAAAGGACAGAGGTTTTAGCTTTCAAATAGATGAAAAACTCGATATGCGGATGGACAAAAATGCAAAACTATCCGCATTTCAAATCGTAAATTATTATGATCTTGAAGATATTGTGCGAATAATTTATGAATTTGGAGAAGAAAAATATCGAAGGAGAATCGCGAATAATATTGTTCGATCTCGAGAAAAAAAGAAGATTGTTACAACATTTGAACTAAAAAAAATTATTGAGAATGCAATTCCATATCCAAATAAGAAGACTCTTGCACGTGTGTTTCAGGCATTTCGTATTGAGGTGAATAAAGAACTAGAAGTACTCGAAAAGGCACTCAAAGATTCTGTAGATGTGTTAAACGAAAATGGACGAATAGTAGTAATCTCTTATCATTCGCTTGAAGATAGGATTGTGAAAAATTTTTTCAAGTATGAGGAAAAAGAGTGCATTTGTCCACCTAACTTTCCCAAGTGTGTTTGTGATAAAGAAAAACGGCTGGAAATAATTACAAAAAAACCGATCACACCTGCAAACGAGGAAGTAAAGACTAATCCACAAGCGAGAAGTGCAAAGCTAAGGGCAGCAGAAAGGTGCTAAAAATGAATGGTAAAATTTGGATCATAATTGTATCGGTATTTCTTTTTATATTAAGCAGTAATTTAACAAAATTTGTCTATCTTTCAAAACAGTGTCAGATAGAGCAGCTGAAAAGCGAGATCTGGAATACACGCGAAGCTTTGAATGATCTGAAAAATGATATTAGTAAGCTCTCTATGGATAAAAGAATTGTGTTTCTGGCAAGAACGGAATTAGGCATGATTTTTCCAAGTTCAAGGGATATTATTTGTGTTATTCAAAATGAAACTGAAGATAAAATAAATAAATATTCATTCCGCAATTTTTTATCACCAAATGTTATGGCATCCGAAAATCATTAATCGAGAATTTTATTCCAATAGTTAATTATGAATATAAGTAAGGGAAGAATATATGTTGTGATATTTTTTGTTCTAATTGTTTTTTCTGCAATTATTTGGCGGTTGTATGCGGTTCAAATCAGAGACATATACGGTTTTTGTGATCGTTATTATCGCTATAAACCAAATCGGCAGATCATTCCGGCTGATAGAGGAATTATTTATGATAGAAACGGAATTCCTCTTGCCGGGAATGAAAAAACATTTACCCTTCAGTTTTGCCCTTCCATAATGGATTGTGCACAGGCTGATTCTCTCTCGGCAGAAGATAGTCTTCAAATATATAGGTGGATTGCGAGCGCAATAAGTGAATCTACTTCAGCCGATTTCAACGTGATTTACAATAGATTAAAAAAATTTTCGCATGATTATCCTAATGGTTTTGAATTGATAAGAGATGTTGATGTTTTACAGAAAAATTCGATTAAATCCACCTTAGCAAAAAATAAAGTTAACGGGCTTCAAGAATTTAAACAGAAATCCAAACGAATTTATCCTAAAGAAGAATTGGCAGGAGCGGTAATCGGATTGTATAAGGAAGAGGAAGCGAAGTGTGGAATTGAATACGTTTTTGACGACGATCTGTCCGGAGAAGATGGTTGGTATGAATTTATCCGATACGCAACAGGAGAAAAATATCGCACAACGGATATGAAAGAAAAGAAACAGATTCCGGGCAATTCGGTTTATCTCACGATTGATTCTCATGTTCAAACGATATTGGAAAAATATCTTAAAGAAGGTTTAATTGAAACAAAATCCAAACATGCTTTGGGAATTATTGTATCGGTTACGAGTGGTGATATTCTTGGAATTAGTGGCATTAGTGCAGATTATTTAAACGTATCAACTCATGCTTCGCATTCAATACCGCTTTATCCGGTAAGTTGGCTTTTTGAGCCAGGATCTATCGTGAAGCCAATCGTGATGCTTATGGCTTTGGAAGAAAATAAATTTGCTCATGATCATATTTTTGATTGCAATACAAGATGGATTGGAAAAAGGAAAATTGTCGATGTAAAGGAATTGGATGATTTGACGATGAAGGGGGTCATAGCACATTCGAGCAATGTAGGAATGTCTTATATCGCGGATGAGCTGTCCGATGAATATATTCATGATAGGTTAATGGATTTTGGTTTTGGGCACAAAACGGGTATTCTCTTAACGGGTGAGCAATCCGGAGTTGTTCCTAAAACTTCTCAATGGTCTGGTTTTACAAAGCACTCTCTCGCTTTCGGACAGGAAATTTCTGTAACTGCAATTCAAATGGTTTATGCTTATGCAGCAATTGCAAATGGGGGAAAAATGTTGCAACCGCGCATATTGGAAAAAGTTACGGATTATCAAGGAAATCTTATTCATGAACCGCAGAAAAAAATTATCCGAGAAATGTCTAACAAACAAGATTTGGATACTTTGAAAACCTATTTGAGTGCTGTTGTAACTGAAGGGCATGGATTTGTTCTGAAAGATATGGATATCAAGATTGCGGGTAAGACCGGAACCGCAGAAAAATTTGAAAATGGTAAACTAAAGGAAAGGAAATATGTTTCGAGCTTTTGTGGATTTTTTCCAATTCAAAATCCTAAATTTGCTATGTTAATCATTATGGATGAACCTTATAATGAGAATACTACGCATGAATTCGGAAGTTACACAGCATGTCCGGTATATAAAAAAATTGTCCGTGAATTGATTGTCTTGCCAAATTTGGATATTTTTGAAAATGAGGATTTCGGATATGCTATGAATTAGCGTCAATCCTTGACGCAGTTTGCATTTTTTTTAAAATATATTTATGAAAAAATTAACCGTTAAAGAAATTGTGGAAGCTATCAATGGGAAAATTATGCAAGATACACAAGATGATTTCATAGAATATGTTCAGTATGATAGCAGAATGATAACCGAAAAGAACGAAAATTGTCTCTTTTTCGCGCTGAATGGCGAAAAAGTAAATGGACTCAATTTTGTGAAACAAGCTTTTGCTAATGGTGCAAAATATGCTGTGGTTGAAGAAAAACCGCCCAATGTTCACACTTCTGCCGGTTTGATATTTGTGGATAATTCCCTCAAGGCATTTGGAAAATTATCTAGATATTACCGTGATAAATTCGATATTCCCTTTATCGGAATTACGGGTTCGGTTGGCAAAACCACTACAAAGGAATTTGTGGCGAATGTTCTATCGGAAAAATTCATAACGCATAAATCCACAGGAAATTTAAACACACTCATTGGTTTACCTTATTCAATTTTGCAAATGGACAAATCATCCGAAATCTCGGTTATTGAAATGGGAACAAACCATTTCGGAGAAATAAAAAAAATGGCTGAAATGCTGAATCCTTCTTTTGCCGTGATTACAAATGTAGGTGAATCTCATGTGGAATTTTTGGAAAATATTGAAGGAGTTTTTCATGAGAAGACCGATTTGTTCAAATATTCTTCAAGCGAGACTCTGAAAATTTTCAACGGGGATAACCCGTTATTTGAAAAATATAAACATCGTGCTGGTTTTGTTTCTTTCGGTAAAAATGCGGATAATGATTTTGTTATCGAAAACATCGAACTCAAAAACGGGCATTTTTCATTTTCCTTAAATAAAGGAGAACCCGAGTCCTATCGTGTTAGGAAAGTATATTCCATCTTCAACAATTTTAAACCGAACATTTATAATTCAATTCCTGCGATCATTATTGCAAAAAAATTAGGACTTTCAGATGAACAAATAAAAGAAGGACTTATGAAAGTTCAAGATTTGGATTTACGGATGGAAATAAAAAGGAATACAAAACGAGATTGGCTAATCATCGCAGATTGCTACAACTCGAATCCCATGTCTCTTCGCTCCGGTATTGAGCATTTTGTCGCTTTGCAAAATTCACCCAAAATTGCTATTCTTGGTGATATGCTTGAATTAGGTGCTAAAAGTGAAGAAATCCATCGTCAGTTTGGAGAAGATCTAAAAAAATCACAAATTGATCGAATAATTACAATTGGAAAATATGCGGAATATTTTCGTGGTGCCGCGCATTATTCAGATGTTACAGAAGCATTGAAAAGGGAAAAATTTGATTTTCCCCAAAACTCAGCAATTTTAATAAAAGGTTCTCGAGATATTAAATTAGAGAAAATTTTAGAAAGGATAACAATCTAATGTTTTATCATATTTTCTACCCGCTGGTGAAATATAATAGTATTTTTAATATTTTTCAATACATTACCTTCCGAGCATTAGGTGCATTTATCACGGCAATATTATTGTCATTCATCTTTGCTCCGAAACTCATTAAAGATTTGAAAAAGAATCAGATAACTGAGCGGATCAATCTGGATTTGCCCACCAATCACAAGCATAAGGCTGGAACTCCGACTATGGGTGGATTGATCATCGGAATAGCCTTACTGATCTCTGTTTTGCTTTGGAATAATCTCACAAATAATTACGTTTTAATGGCGGGTTTGGTCGTTTTGTGGCTTGGTGGATTGGGCTTTTTGGATGATTATTTAAAAAACATTAAACGTGTTTCCGAGGGATTGGTAGAAAAATACAAAATTTCAGGACAGATTGTTCTTGGACTACTAATTGCTTTTACTTTATACTTCGGTTACGAAAAATCCGCTTCAATCACAGAAATAACTTTACCCTTTTTTAAGAATACGTCCTTTTCCTTAGGAATATTATTTATTCCTTTTGTAGCACTCTTCATCACTTTTTATTCAAATGCTGTTAACCTTACCGATGGTTTGGATGGGCTCGCTTCCGGTTCGATTGCGATTGTTGCGTTTGGATTGGGAATTATTGCATATATAAAAGGAAATGCTGTTATTGCGGATTATCTCCAGATTGAATTTATAAAAAATGCCGGTGAACTTGCAGTTTTTATAACCGCCTTGATCGGTGCAATGGTAGGATTTCTCTGGTATAATATAAAACCGGCAGGAGTGTTTATGGGTGATACGGGAGCCTTGTCAATGGGTGGATTGATAGCCGTATTGGCAATTTTGTTGAAGTCCGAAATATTTTTTATGATAATCAGCTTTTTGTTTCTCGTGGAAGCTATGTCATCTCTCTTACAACGCTATTATTTCAAATATACCAGACTGAAAACAGGAGAAGGGAAAAGACTTTTTCGATGTGCTCCTCTTCATCATCATTATGAAATGAAGGGCTGGACAGAGAACCAAATCGTAGTTCGATTTTGGATTATTATGATTTTATTAACAACCATTGGTTTGATTACATTAAAGATACGATAAAATGTTTGAATTTATAGATTTAAAATTTTCAGTGCTCGGTCTTGCTCGTAGCGGGAAGGCTGCTGCCAAAAAATTGAAGGAACTGGGAAACACTCCTTTTATTTCTGAAAATACACCTTTAGAAAAATTGGAAATCAGTAATGATTTTTTGCAAAATTTTTCATATGAAGTTGAAGGTCATACAGATAAGGTTTTGGATGCTGATGTTATTGTGATAAGCCCGGGAATTCCGCTGAATATTGAGATATTGCAAAAAGCACGGGAAAAGAAAATTCCGATTTGGAGTGAGTTGGAACTCGGCTATCAGATTCTAAAAAAAAATAATGCAAAGTTAATAGCTGTTACCGGTTCCAACGGGAAAAGCACTACGGTTTCATTAATTCACCATATTTTGAGGAATGCAAAAAAGAGATCAATACTTGCTGGTAATATTGGAAATCCCCTGACTTCTTTCCCGATAGAAAAGGACATTTTCGATTTTATAGTGGTTGAGGTGAGTAGCTTTCAGTTGGATACGATTCACGATTTTAAACCTGATATTGCAATTTTGCTGAATATTACACCTGATCATCTCAATAGATATGATTCCTTCGCCGATTATAAATTATCGAAATTAAGAATTTTCGAAAATCAAAACCCGGCAGAACATCAGTCCTTTGATATTGAATCTGAAAAAGTAGCACACGAGTCTCTTCGTGTGAAAAATATTGGTATCATCAACTTAGATAATGCAGTATGCAACGATATTTATATAAAAAATTCACGAAATAAATTACCCTACAGCGTAGAAAAAAAAGTAAATCCATACGTTTTTTTACAGAATGAAAAATTGTTCATCAAAGATTTGAAAGACAATGTCGTTGAAATCCCTTTAAATAAAATTCCTCTAAAAGGGAAATATAACTACAGTAATATTTCGGCAGCATCCCTTTCGCTAATTAATTGTGGTTTATCTGCAAATGAGATCAAGCAGGGGATTCTATCGTTTTCCGGTCTGGAGCATCGGCTTGAGATTGTGAAAATTATCAACGATGTAATTTATGTAAATGATTCGAAAGCAACGAACAGCGATTCGGTTCGATGTGCCTTAGATGCTTTTATAAATCCCATAAATTTGATTATGGGAGGCTCTGACAAAAATGAAGACTTTTCCGGACTAAAATCTCTAATCAAGGAAAAAGTGCAAAATCTGATAGTGCTCGGAGAAACAAAGGAAAAATTGGAAACCACTTTTGGCGATGTTACCAAAGTGTTTGGCGTTGAAGATTTGAGAGATGCGGTTGAAAAGGGGAAAAGTTTGGCAAAACAAGGTGATGTAGTGATTCTATCCCCGGGCTGTGCCAGCTATGACATGTTCAAAAATTTTGAACATCGTGGAAAAATATTTAAGAAAATTGTGAATGATTTAGAATGATATTATGAAAATTCAAACTGAAAAATTGGAAAATCTTGTCATCTACACCAGCTGCATTTTGCTGCTAATAAGTTTGATGATTTTGGGAAACATAACTGCTTTCCAATTCAAAATAACTTATTTTCTGAAGCAATGCATGTGGATAGCGATTGCTGCCCCATTTTTTTGGATTTTCTACAAAAAAATCAATTTACAAAAAGTACGCCCCCTTGCGTTTCCATTTGTAATCTTGGGATTATTCCTCCTTGCAGCTGTCTTTGTGCCTGGGGTAGGAATTGAAAGTAATTATTCCAAAAGGTGGATCGATCTAATCGTTTTGAATCTCCAAGCTAGCACAGTCGCAAGGGTAATTCTGATTTTCTACCTCGTCCATTATTTTGTTAAGAACGAAGATCAAGTCGCCGATTCTACTCCTACTAGATTTATCCAAAATTATTTCCCTGTTTTAGTGATTACTTTTGCATACATTTTATTAATTTTTATTGAACCGGATCTAAGCACATCTGCTATTTTATTCTTGATTTTTTTTGTAGTGTTATTTTTGGCAAATATTAGCATAAAAACGATTTTGATAATTGGATTGATTGCCGTGATTTTGCTTGGTTCTATTTTTATTTTGGGGGCTACCTATCGCAAGGAACGCCTTTTATCATTTATTCACTTTATTTCCGGCAAAGATATTAGTCCGGAAATAGAAGAGCGTTTTTATCAACCGAGACAGGCACTTATTGCTCTTTCACAAGGAAAATATACCGGCAAAGGAACGATTGATGATCGGGCAAAATTGTTTTATCTCCCTTTCGCAAAAACGGATTATATTTTTTCTGTTATTGGTGAAGAATTCGGTTTCTTTGGAGCTGTTACATTGATTATAATTTATCTGACGTTGATAATATCATGTTTTACTTTAGCGCTCAGGAATCCCTCTTTTTTCCATTCGCTTCTTATTATGGCTCTGAGTTTGAACATTCTGTTCAATCTGATTGTGAATATCAGCGTAGTTACCAGTTTGATTCCGTCCACAGGTGTGAGCCTACCCTTTATCAGCTATGGTGGATCAGCGACCATAATGGATGTTATTTCGATCGGAATAATTTTGAATGCAAGTAAAAATGGAAGAAAAAACTTTACCAAGACAAGGTTTCAATATGCTTAAAGTAGCTATTGCTGCCGGTGGAACAGGTGGGCACGTTTTTCCTGCGATTGCTATTGCAGAAGAATTTATCCATCAGGTAAAAGATGTTAGCATTACGTTTATCGGTTCGGAAGATGGAATGGAAAAGGAAATAATTCTTGAAAAAGGATTTGAATTTGAATCAATATCTGTGAAAAAATTATACAGATTTTTAACACCGAAGAATCTCCTATTTCCTTATTATTTGCTAAAGAGTGTTTTCCAAACAAGACGTATTTTGAAAAAAAATGAATGCGATATTTTTATAGGATGTGGTGGATTTGTTTCTGGAGCTGCCGGACTTGGAGCGAAAGGAGTTGGAATTCCGATTTTTTTGCAAGAGCAGAATAGTTTCCCCGGCATCAGTACAAGAAAATTGGCAAAATCTAGCAAAATAATTTTTCTTGGAAACCCGGAAGCAAAGGAATATTTAAATTTGGATAATTCTCGTCTAATTTATACCGGCAATCCAATCCGCAAAATGGAAAAAGTGGATAAAGCAAAAGCAAAAAAATTTTGGGGATTAGATGATCGAAAAGTCATTTTCGTTTATGGAGGGAGTCAGGGAGCAAAATCAATAAATGATAATGTGGTCAAAATCATAGAGGATTTGCTCAAGAAAGATTTGCAAATAATTTTTCAAACCGGAAAAAATAAATATCAAAAAATATATGAAAAAATTGGACAGCAAAAGTCAGTAGTTATTAAGTCATTCATAAGGCAAATGGATCTAGCATATTCTGCTGCTGATCTCGTTGTATGTAGAGCAGGGGCTATTTCCCTTTCGGAAATAGCGTTTTATGAATTGCCCGCAATATTAATTCCCTTTCCGAAATCTTCCGGAAATCATCAAGTGAAAAATGCCGAGAGTTTAAAAAAGCAAGGAGCAGCAGAACTCCTTCTTGACAAAAATCTTAATCCTGAAAATCTTAAAAATAAAATTATGGATATAATTTTGGATGAGATGAAGAGCAAACTCATGTCAAAAGCGATTAAAAAATTTGCGAAACCGGAATCTGCAAAAGAAATTGTAGAAATAATTTTACAACAAAGGGACATTCCCTTTGATAAAAGATGACCTTTTTTAAGTGCACTCAGTAATGATTTGGTTATACTTTAAT
>JAYEKN010000193.1:10166-28746 GCA_034661015.1 Candidatus Cloacimonadota bacterium | reverse complement strand
AAAAAATTTGCGAAACCGGAATCTGCAAAAGAAATTGTAGAAATAATTTTACAACAAAGGGACATTCCCTTTGATAAAAGATGACCTTTTTTAAGTGCACTCAGTAATGATTTGGTTATACTTTAATGAGTTAAAAAATGTGGAACACGAGTTCTCTCGTGTTTGAAAAGAATGGAAAAAAAGTGAGAAACAAATTATTTATCCCGAGAAATCTTTTATTTAACCGAGATTCCGTCGGATTGCTCTCTGTGGTTAAAATAGTGTCTAAAAAGGAATAATTATGTTTGGAAAAACAAATAAGTTACATTTTATTGGAATAGGTGGGAACGGCATGAGCGGAATCGCCGAACTTCTCATCAATAAAGGTTATTTTATTACCGGTTCGGATTTGATGAAGACTTTCATCACAGAGAAACTTGAAAAAATGGGTGCAAAAATTCAGTATAAGCACAATGCAGAAAATGTGAAAGATGCTGATGTGGTTGTAAAATCTTCAGCAATTGATGATTCGAATTGCGAGATAATTGCTGCGAAAAAGAAAAATATTCCCGTAATACGCAGAGCGGAAATGCTTTATGAACTAATGAGAATGAAGCACGGATTTTGTATTGCAGGAACTCACGGAAAAACAACCACAACTTCAATGCTTGGAATGATTCTAACTGAAGCAGGTTTGCAACCAACTCTTGTGATTGGTGGTGTTGTTAAGAATTTCGACTCCAATGCTGTGTTGGGGAAATCAGAATATATCGTTGTAGAAGCCGATGAATACGACCGATCTTTTCTTACACTTACTCCCATTGTAGCCGGTATCACAAATATCGAAGAGGAACATGTTGATTGCTATGAAAATGCAAAGCAACTCGAATCAGCTTTTGTGCAATATGCTAATTCGGTTCCATTTTTCGGGTTGATCGCAGTTTGTTCGGATGATGAAACTATTAGAAAATTAATTCCCAGATTTGAAAAGAGAGTTCTCACTTATGGAATCAATAAGGAAGCAGATGTGCGGGCTGAAAATATAACCTTCGATAACTTCACATCCCAATATGAACTCATTTACAAATCGGAAAAAATGGGGACGATTGAATTATCTCAGCCCGGAATACATAATGTTCGCAACTCACTTTTGGCTGCTACAATAGCCTTGGAGCAACAAGTTCCATTCATTGATATTAGAAACGGATTGATGAAATTCAGAGGTGTATATCGTCGTTTTGAGCGTATTGCTTTTGTTAATGACATTCTTATTTATGATGATTATGCCCATCATCCAACTGAAGTGAAGGCAACCATTTCTGCAATACGTTCCAGCTCTGCAAGAAGGTTGGTCGTGATTTTCCAACCGCATCTTTATACACGTACAGAAATGTTTTATAAAAAATTTGCTCAAGTACTCTCTCAAGCGGATCTGATAATTATTGCTGATATTTATCCTGCAAGAGAAAAACCGATCAAAGGCGTCAGTGGAAAATCAATTTTTGATGAATTAAAGAAACTGGGAAATAAAAAGGCAAATTACATTGAAGATTTAAAGGATATTCCCAAATATTTATTGAAAGTCGTTAAAAGCGGAGATTTTGTTATAACAATGGGAGCGGGAGATGTTTATGAATCCGGGGTTGAGTTTGTGAAATTGCTTGAAAAGAAACAACCTGATAAGGATAAAAGATGAATAAAGAAGATCGGAAACAGATGAACGCCAAGAAGAATACTTATCGAATGATAGGAACGGATAAAAGTAATAAAACTATTAGTGTTCAACAGCTTTTTCAGTATTTATCAGCGTCGAATCTTCCTGTGTCGAATCAATTTCGGAAAAACTATTCTCTCAAACAATTAACTACGGTAAAAACCGGTGGTAATGCAGAATTATTTTTTGCACCACACAGTATAATGTCTCTAAAAACTGTTTTTAAATATATTTGTGAAAACAAAATCAAGTACCATGTTTTGGGTAATGGCTCCAATCTTTTAATCTCCGATAAAGGAGTTGATGGAGTAGTAATTTCCTTGAAAAATTTACCGAGAATCTTTGAATGTAAAAAAGACTTTGTGTCCGTTTCTGCAAATTTGAAAAATAAAGAATTTGTTAAAAATCTAATTCAAAACGGCATTAGTGGATTAGAATTTCTTAATGGAATTCCAGGAACTGTTGGTGGGATGCTCCGGATGAATGCGGGTGCTTTTGACAGATCAATTACTGAAAAGGTAAATGCTATTTTATTTATTGATTCAAATGGTGAGATGCAAAAATTTTATGCGGAACAATATGAGTCGGACTATCGAGATTTGAAATTAAAAAATAAAGATTATGTAATTATTTCTGCCGAGTTTCAGTTGGAAATTTCTTCATCAAAATTGGTTAAACAATCGTGTGATGAGTTTATGAAAATGAGGAATTCAAAGGCAATAATTCATCTACCGACGTTTGGTTCGACTTTTAAGAATGGTGAGAATTATTTTGCAGGAGAATTAATTGATAAGTGCGATTTGAAAGGCTATTCGATAGGGCAAGCACAAATATCTGAAAAACATGCCAATTTTATTATTAATTCGGGAAATGCAAAATCTATAGACATTTATCACTTGATGAAATATGCTCAGAAAAAAGTAGCAGAAAAGTTTGGGATAAACCTGATGTCAGAAGTTAAACTTTGGGGAAGTTTTAATGATGAATAGAAATATACACGGTGATTTTTCACGAAACAGAACAAGTCATTTGTTTTTACGTTTTGTTTTTCTGCTGGTTTTATTTCTCGGATTAACCTCCGGGTCTGCGTATTTGTTGAAATATGGAATTCTTAAATGCAATTTTCTCGCAATTGAAGAAATCAATTTTACCGGCATAAATTATGTAAATGAAAATAGTCTGGAATTCAAATTTACCAAATTGTTAGATCGGAATATTTATAATGTACAAGATATAGAAATCCAAAGAATAGCAAAATATTTTCCCGGTATAAAGTCAATTCAGATATTTAGGTTTCCACCCCATAAAATAAAAATAAAGGTAATAGAGCGTCAGCCTATTGCCTATGTGAAAAATGATTTTGCCAAAATTTATATTATTGATCATGAAGGAGTGCTTTTGGAGGAAGTCCGGAATTGTCGGGAACATTTGTTGCCAATATTTGAAGATTTAAATATAAATAATTTGACATTAGGTGAAGAAATCGAAGATATGTCTTTCACGAAATTGATGGCTGCTTATAATGCTATTAATTTAATAGGATCAGAACTGATGAATAGAATTATTTCTTTCCGAATAGAAAATAAAGATGTCATTTTGACAGGAAGAAATAAGGGACAACGATTTATTATCGGAGAAGATGATTTTGTAGCAAAAACCGGCAAATTGGTCTTTGCTTTTGATCATTTTGCTTCCTCGGATTATTCTGAAATAGACTTACGCTTTTCCGATCTGAAAAATGATTTGGTGATATTAAGGAATAATTAAATATGCCAAGCAAATTATTAGCCGCTCCAACGGAATTAAAAAAAAAGTTTCATCGCGTTGGGAAAAGCAAAAACACATATAAAACAAAAAAAATTTTGGATGCTTTGGAGTAAAATATCCATGATGTTTTTTGCATTTAAATAAAAAAGGTAAAGTATGGCAAAACAAACGGTTATAACGGCTCTTGATATTGGCACAACGAAGATATGTTGTCTAATCGCTGTGCTTGATGAAAATAATAAACTCAAAATCGTTGGCGTGGGTGAATCCACTTCTGAGGGCTTGGTAAATGGTATGATTAAGAATATCGGGGCTGCTTCGTATTCCATTAATAAAGCTGTTGCGGCTGCCGAGGAAAAATGCAATAAGATATTTGCAGAAAATATTTATGTTGGAGTTGCGGGTGAACTAATCCAGAGCTTTGTTTCCGATGGTATGGCAAATATAGTTAGCAAGAGTAAATTCACCGAAGAGATTGATGAATATGAAGTTACTGAATTTGAGATCAATAAAGTGAAAGAAGATGCGATCAAAAATACTTCTATCACCCCAGAAAACAAAATTATTCATGTTGAGCCCCAATTCTACAAGGTGGATAAAGTGGAGGAAGTAGTAGATCCTCTCGGAATGACAGGCAATCGTCTCGAAGCACAAGTGCATATTGTTACAGCTGATCTTAGTAATTTGAATAGTATTTATAAGTGTATGCAAAGGATTGGATTGAGCGTTAAGAATGTTGTTCTTCAACCCATTGCTTCGGCTGAGGCGGTTTTTAATAAGGACGAACGCGAGCTGGGAGCAATTTTGGTGGATATTGGTGGAGGAACAACAGATATTTCTATTTATTACAAAGATAGTATCAGGTTCACGAGCATAATCCCAATTGGTGGAGAAAAGATTACGATGGACATTGCACGTGGATTAAGAACGCCAAGTGCAGATGCAGAAAGAATTAAAAAGGAATTCGGGTACGCTATTCCCGCCAACGCTGATCGTAATTTGAAAATTGAAATACCTGGAATCGGTGGGCATTCATCCACAATACGAAGCCAGAAATTAATTGCGGAAATTATTAACCCGCGTATTTCAGAAATTGTCAATCTTGTTCACAAAGAAGTGCAACGAAGCAAATATCTCAGTTTAACAACTGCCGGAATATCTGTTAGCGGTGGGGCAGCTAATTTGAGGAGTACAAATCAGCTATTTTCAGAAATGTTTGATAATATTCCTACGAAAACCGGCTATCCTTCATTTGAAGGCATTTATGGGAATACGGAAACCCTATCAAATCCAAAATACGCAACTGCTGTAGGTTTGCTAAAATGGGGTATAAAAAATTTTGATAAAAATCCCCTAAAAGGAAAAAAATCGTATATTGTGAAGTTAAGAAAAATAATCAAAGAATGGTTTGATAATAAAAGTTTTACTTAAGTGAGGTAAATAATGGCAATAACTTTTGCAGAATCTGTTAAAGAAATATCGAAAATAAAGATTATCGGTATTGGTGGTGCGGGTAATAATGCAATTAATACAATGATAAGACAAGAACTAACGGCAGTAAAATTCCTTGCTGTAAACACGGATCTTCAGGATTTGAATAATTGTGTGGCTGAGAATAAATTACAAATTGGCAGACAATTAGTAAAAGGATGCGGCGTGGGAGGAGTCCCAGAGCGGGGAAGAGAAGCAGCAGAAGAACAAGGAGATGAAATCTTGCAAGAACTTGAAGGGGTGAATGTGGTTCTACTTACTGCAGGGATGGGCGGCGGTACCGGAACGGGTGCAATTTCATATTTTGCAAAAAAGGCTCAAGAAAAAGGTGTACTTTCTCTCGCAATAGTTACCTATCCTTTTTCTTTTGAAGGGAATATTAGAAAAGACAATGCAGATAAAGGCTTGGAAGAATTAAAAAAATATACAAATGCACTAATAATTATACCCAATGACAGAATATTGGAATATAACAATGATCTTCTCGCATTTGATGCTTTTGAAAAAGTAGATTTGATTCAACACAATACCGCAAAAACTTTGACTGATATAATTAGTAAAAGCGGATATATAAATGTGGATGGGGAAGATCTAAAAACAATCTTGAGCCAAATGGGTTACGCACATGTTGGTCTGGGAGTGGGTGAAGGAGAGAATAGAGCACAAGATGCGGTAAATAACGCAATTGCAAATCCGCTTATGTATTCAATTTCTCTGGAACATTCAAAAGCTGTTTTGGTAAATGTAACTGTGGGTTACGATCTGAGAATATCCGAATGGGAAGAAATCGGGCAAATCATCCAACAAAAGACAAATAAAGAAGTAAATTATATAAGTGGTTTGATTCTTGACAAAAAGTTAAAAGACAAGTTATATGTTTCTCTTATTGCTACAGGTATCCCTGATAATGATGTTGCTACAGAAGTTGTTCCCCATATAATTTCTGAAAAATCCCATGACGAAGAAGCTGCCGAAATCGAAGAAATTTTGAACAGAATTCATACGGAAGATGCAAAAGCATTTAATAATCGCTAATTCGTGCTCATCCGTAAATAAAAGATTCGACGCAGATGAACGCAGATTTAAATTGATTTTCGCAAGATGAAAATATATTGAAAAATTGGTAGTATCCCCGTTGAATGCTTTGTATTTTAATATTCAACAGGTGTTTATCTGCTGCATCAGTGCTTGCCCTGCTTGCTCAATGAAATCTTTTTTATTTTATTTATCCCGTGAAATGCCTTTATTTTTTTTATTTCATTGGGATTTCATCGGGGTGGAATGTTTTTGCATTTATATTCCACTTGGGGTCTTTCTTCGTTGAATCATTTTGTGGAAAATATTTACTCAAGCATGACTTTACGGATAGACACAAATAAGTTTTATGTAATAATTATCTAAGGATTCAATTTTATGTTAATTCAATATTTGCTAAAATTGTTGGTTTACACTCTTGCCATATTATTGGTAAGCCGAATAACAAACCTGATCTATGTTAAAAATTTTCAGACTGCTTTTCTTTTTTCTATTGTGTTGGGGTTAATCAATGTTATTATTAAGCCACTGTTTATTGTGCTCACAATACCGATCACCATTATTACATTCGGAATATTTTTGTTTTTTATCAATGGATTGATGATTATGATTTCAGCATCGTTTTTCAGAGACATTGAAGTAAACGGGTGTTTTTCCGCCGCGATTGCCAGTTTGTTGATCTCATTGTTCGTCTATATATTTTCCAAAGTATTATTTGGAAGGTTGCTGTAAATATAAATTTTGACTTATTTCGACAACAGCTCAAAAGTAATCAGATATTGAGATTATGATTATTGCTGATTAACTTAAAATCTCTTAAATTTTTTTCAACTTTTTCTAAAATTTTTCCAACCAATAAATTGCGATTTTCAGTTGTTAGATTAAATAATAAAACATCTTCTCGATTTTTTAATGTGGAGGTTAAGACAGAATCTTTTTTTTTTATGGTAGCGAGAAGGGGTTTCGGGGTGTTAAATACTTCTATCAGCAAAGTGCAAAATTCATCACTGAAAGATTCCATTGTTCCAATTTCATCTATTAGAATAATATCTGCGTTTTTTTGTGCTTCATAAAGGGCGGGAATGCCGATTTTTTCAAATGCGTCAATGCTTACACCGTATTGAGCAAATTGATAGGGGGAGTCCAAATTTATATCAGCCATAGTCATCCTGTTCCCTGAAAAATCTTCGATATAAAATCCCGTTCGTGTCCCCTTTACAAATTTTTCATAGGTAATAAAACCACCAATTTTGCAGGTCAATTTCTCTCGAACTTTTTGCATTAAAGTCGTTTTTCCAATATTAGGAAAGCCGGTTATCAGAATATTATTTTTCATTTCAAATAAAATATTTACTTCAATATATGCCTAATAAAATTCCATTTATGATTTTATTATAGTGTTTTTTTATTATTTTTAGAATGAATATTATTTCTCATTACCAAAATTCCATCTGAATTATTTCTTAGTTTTTGCGGGATAACATGCACCAAATCTCCGCTTTTGTAATTTTTATCTTTGAGAAAAATTGGCACGTAATGATCGGAAACAGCCTTCCAAAAGCCCTTTTGCTTTTTCTCCAAAATTGCCCGAACAGGGATTTTCATTTGCAGCAAATTTTTTGTATAATCCATTTTTTTCTTCGCACCGAGTTTAATTAGATTTTCCATCCGCTCTTTTTTAATTTTTTCAGAAACCAAATTTCCCATTTGGGCTGCTTTTGTTCCGGGGCGTTTTGAAAAGCGAAAAACATGAAGATATGAAATGTTCAAGGATTCAATAAAAGAATAAGTTTGCTGGAAATCTTCTTCAGTTTCACCCGGAAAGCCAACGATAACATCGCATCCAATCGCACAATTTGGGACAGCATTTTCTAAGTATTTAATTGTGGAAGTAAATTCGCTTGTTAAATAATTCCGATTCATTGCTTTAAGAATTCTATCCGAACCGTTTTGTAATGAAATATGAAAATGCGGACAAATTTTATCATTTTTTGCAATATATTCAATAAATACATTGGTGAAAAACATGGGCTCCATAGAACTCAATCTTATCAGTTTTATTTCGGTTTTATCAGAGAGAAGTTCAAGTAAATTTTTTAGATTAAAGTTATTGAATTCTCTCCCGTAAAGACCAAGATTGATGCCGGTTAAAATAATCTCCTTCACACCTCTCTCTATTAAATTTTGTACTTCAGAAAGAATATTTTCCGGGTCTCTACTAACTGGTTTTCCTCGCACAATTGGTAAAATACAATAGGAACAAAAAAAATCGCACCCATCCTGAATTTTTATCGGAACGCGGGTCCGTTGATATGAGTCTTGAAGAGACATTTCCGGAAATACATCCCTCCTGATTTCATCCTTTCGTATTCCGCTGGAAATAAACGAACAGATATTCGGTTTTTCTCTGTTTGAAAAAAAAGTTAAATACTTTTTATTCTCATCTAAAAATTGTTTATTTCGTTCTCCAATGCATCCTGTTACGATTAGTTTAGTATCACTACTTTTTTGTCTGAGTGCTTTTCGGATTGAATGTCTGCTTTTTGCTTCTGCCTTATTTGTTACGCAGCAGCAATTTACAATGATAACATCTGATTTGTTTGAAAAGTTAACAAGAGAATATCCGGACTCAATAAAATCACCAAGAATGGCTTCGGTTTCATACTGATTGGTTTTACAACCGTGAGTTATGACACTGATTTTTTTCATAGGAAAATACTGTTAAACATAAAAGACACGGAAAATGATGAAAAAGAATTCAATATAATCAACCTTTTAGATCTCGTTTGATGGCAGCAGGATAATTAGTGTCCGTCCGTAAAGTATAGATTGGACGCAGATGAGCGCTGAAAAAAAATGATTTACGCAGATAAAAAATTTAATTACAAAAAAAGTAGTATCAGCGTTCATCAGCATAATCAGTGTTTATCTGCGTCGAATCACATTCGAAAAATCATTGCAAAAATGCGAGTTTACAGATTCACACTAATTAATATTATAATAGAAAAAAACTAAAAAGAATCCAAATACTGAGTTGCGAAGTTTTGAATAACTTTGGGGTATAATTCGTGCTCAACAACCAGCACTTTTTTAGCAATCTCTTCGGGAGAATTGCAATCACTGATATTAATTATGATTTGATCTACAATTTCGCCTTCGTCGTATAATTCATCTACATAATGGACAGTAGCACCGGAGTATTGTTCGTCATTATCAAAAACGGATTGGTGCACTCGCATGCCATACATTCCACGTCCACCGTACTTTGGAAGCAAAGCGGGATGGATATTGATGATTTTACCGGAAAATTTTCTAATAAAATCAGCAGAGATTTTCCTCATAAACCCAGCTAGAACTATCAAATGTACATTATCTTTTATAAGTTCGGGAATAAGTTTTTCCTCAAAAGCATTTTTATCAGGTAAAAAAAGTTCTCGGACGGAATGCTTGCGAGCGTTCGTCCTGATTGGTGAATCCTGTCTGGTTATTACCAGAAACTTAATATCAATAGGAAGCCTGTTTCTGCGAATATATTCAGCTATCGCTTCAAAATTTGAACCTCGGCTTTTTCCGGAAGTTAATACTGCAATATTAAATTTGTTTTTCATTAATCCTAATTTTATAATGTCTCAAACATTTTGTTTTAGATAATCAATAAATTCGATGGAAGAAGGATTGATTTTATTCAAAATCGCAAGATAATATGAAATCATATCACAATACATAATTGTCGAAAACATCTTGCCTAATATTGTTTTTCCTTCTATTCGGATTTCCAGAAATTCAATTTTTTCTTCCTTAAATTTCTTTTTAATTGTATCCAGGCGATCCATATATTTTTGGTTTTCATCATAATCCGTGATAAAAACGGGGATTAAGTTTTCTGAGGATTTGTCTTCCCATCCTTCTATTTCATTGTGATTCATTTCAGAGAAAGTGTTTGAAAAAGCATGATTTTTTGCATTTTCATTTATTTGGCATTTGAATCTATATGCGAGAGGATACAGTTTTGGATTACTACTATAGATAATCGGAACTTTTTTAAAAATCATTTCAGCGAGCTTCTTTGCCATATTATTTTTGGTTGGAATGTCTTTATTAATCAGTTGTAGTCTCTGTTTGATATTCAAAAGCATCATTTTGACGCTCACCTCATCCCTCTTTGCAAAGCCAAGTTCTTCCAAAATTCCCAATAATGAAAAAAACATATAGCCAATAGCAGCTCGAGGTTGAAATCCGCTGGGAATTAATTTTACCAGATAGCCTTCTTCGGATGAGAAATGTTTCAAAATTCCCCCTGAAGTTATCATGGCAATTTGAGCTCCCTTTTCCCTGAGAGCATCAAAACAGGAAACAGTTTCTGCAGTATTCCCAGAATAGCTACATACGATTCCTAATGAATTTTCATCAATAAAATCTAGAATATTATAATCCTTTATAACGAAAATTGGAATTTTGCTTTCATACAGGCTTTTCACAATATCACCGGCAATTGCAGAGCCGCCCATCCCGCAAATAAATATTTTATCAATGTTTTTATAATACTTTGCGTATTCACTTTTCCCCATTTCAAAATAGACAGTATTGATTTGATCAGATAATGATACGATTTGGTCATACATCCCTTCCGTATCAAATCTGTTGAAATTTCCGGCATAATCCAAACTTATTGTTGACATTGTTATCCTTTCACTGATTAAATTATTTTTTTTGAATAAATTGAGTATAATATTTTTGGATATCAATATCGGATTGAGCAAGTATCTTCTTATAAATTTCCTGCAAATTTTTTATAGAATAATTTTTGATATTTTGTTTAATTTCCAATATTTTATCCGGATTGATACTAAAATTTTTAATGCCCATAGCCAAAAGTAATGGGACGGCAACAGGGTCACTGGCCATTTCGCCACAAATACTTACTGGTATTTGTGCTTTATTTCCAGCTTTTATAGTCTTTTCAATGAGATTCAAAACAGCAGGATTGTAATAGGTAAAGTCCGAGAACAGGAAATCATTGTTTCGGTCGGCTGCAAGCACATACTGGGTCAGATCATTTGTTCCGAGACTAAAAAAATCGCAAATTTGGGCAAATTGGTCTGCAAGGATGGCTGTGGAAGGAACTTCAACCATAATGCCTATTTTGATGTTATCGTTAAATGGCTGTGATTCTGTTCTCAATTCTTCTTTTACATCTTCAATGATTTTTTTGGAGCGAAGCACTTCATCAACCTTACTGACCATGGGAAGCATGATTTTGATATTACCATAATGACTGGCGCGCAGAATTCCCCGAATTTGATTTTTGAAAATCTGCGGATACCTTAACAGGAAGCGAATCCCTCTGCATCCCAAAAATGGGTTTTGTTCATTTTCAAGACCAAATTTTTGGTTTAATTTGTCCCCGCCAATATCAAAAACACGTACATAAACCGGTTTGTTGGGTGTAATATTAGCAAGTGTTTGACGATATATTTCAAAATGAGATTGAGATGAGGGAAAATCATTATGTTGATAATAGAGAAATTCTGTTCGAAATAGCCCAACTCCATCCGAGAATTTAATCTCAGGTAAATTTGTTTCTTCAGCCATACTAATATTTCCCATGATATCTATTTTTACACCATCTGAAGTGATTGCCGGTAAAGCCGATAATTTGATCTTTTCTTTATCCGACTTAATTTTTCGCTCAATTTCAACTTTGTAGTTATCAATTTGTTTTTCGGTCGGTTGAATAATTATTTCTCCGGTTGATCCATCCAAAATCACAGTATCATCCTCATTTATAGAGGTAATCGCATTTTTCAAATCGAATACAATTGGGATGCTGATAGATTTTGCAATTATTGCTGAGTGAGAATTGGGAGTACCATCCTGTGATATTAAACCGAGGACATCTTTTCGCATGATTTCAAGGATAATTGAGGGAGTGATTTTCTCAGTAATAACAATTGCATTATGAGGAAGTGAATCCAAGTTTGTTTGATCTGTATTATTCAAATTAGCGAGAAGTTTGTTTTTAATGTCATAGAAATCTTCTTTTCGTTGTGAGATATATTCATCTTTTACATTAGCAATATACTTGATAAAATTATCAAAATATTTGTGTATCGCAAAATCAGCACTACACAATTCATCCTCAATAATTTTTTTTATCTGTTCCGCAAAAATTTCATCTTTCAATATTTCTTGATGAGATTTGATAATATCTTTCTGTTCTTCTTCTTCAATGAGATCAAGCAAAATATTGAGTTCTTGCAAGGATTTACTGATGGAATTTTCAAACAAAGAAATGTGATTTGCAACGTCGTCTGACTCAATAGGGCGATGAGTTTTCGAAAATATTTTTTTGTGAATAATGCTTGCACAGCCCATCGCCAAGCCCGAAGAAATTGGGATTCCTCTTAGGATTTTCATTTTATTAGTTTAGCTGCGACAATACGTAAAAAATATTTTACAATTTTTTACATTTTTCGTGTAATTATGAATAATAAATTCTGTTTGGGTGATTTTATAGTTCATTTTTATTGGAATTATTCTTCCCCGAATTTATTATTAAAGAGTGAAATTATTTCTTTTTTTAAAGCTTCTTCATCAACACCGTCAAAAATAAGTTCGAGTGAGGAATCCTTGCCTGCTGCCAACATCATAACACCCATTATACTTTTCCCATTTATTTTCACGTCATCCTTCTTGATATAAAAGTTGGATTTGAATTTCGCTGCAATTTTTACGATCAGGGAGGCTGGACGGACGTGAATGCCTAATTTATTTTGCAAGGTAATTGTTTCCTTTAGCATAAATTATTCTTGATCGGATTCCAAATAATCTTCGGTTTTTTTATTTCGCTGGATTTCCGTTTGTAGTCGTTGATTAAAAATTTCAGCCGCATTATAGCCATATACTTTTAACATGTGATTCATTGCAATCACTTCGATAATCACTGCTATACTTTTTCCGGGTGAAACAGGGAGATATGTAATGGGAATTTCCACATCTAATATTCTGCTATACCTTTCTTTTAGTCCGATCCGTTCATAATCCATGTTCGGGCGCCAAGGGACGAGTTCTACCTGAGTTTCAATTCTTTTCTGAATCCTAACAGAGCGGACTCCATACATTGTTTCAATATCAACCAAACCTATCCCTCGAATTTCCATAAAATGTCCCATGTTTTTATTCACTTCGCCCATAATGATATCGCTTTTTTTTCTTGCGAAAACCATATCATCACAAATGAAACGATGACCGCGTGACACCAGCTCGAGGGCACATTCACTTTTCCCGATGCCACTTTTACCCGTGATAAGAATTCCTACTCCAAAGACATCTACTAACGTTCCATTAAGAGTTTTTTGGGAAGCAAACCAATTGTTTAGGAAGGAATTAAGTTTATGGAATAATTCGCTTGTTTTCAGTTTGGAAACAATTATCGGGATATTATTTTCGTCTGCAAGAAAAACCAATTCATCGGGTGGGGTGAAATTTTTACTAACAATTATGCATGGAATCTTGAATTCTGAAAAGATTTTCTCAACCTGATCATACATTTCCGAAGATTTGATTGATAGCAAATATTTGATTTCAACCTCACCCAATATTTGAATTCTTTCATAATGAAAAGTCTCAATAAAACCCGATAGCGAGAGTCCCATCTTTGAGATGAAAGGAGTCTCAATAATATTCTCCATTCCATTTTTCCTTGAAATCAAAGATAGGCTCAGCGGTTTTTCTTTTAATTCAAATAAATGTTTTACGGTTAGTTTTTTCATTAATCCTCAATCATTGAATTTCTAATAATTCCAATTCGTTTTCATTTTTTTGCAAAAGATTGATTTTATTATTAGCTTTATTTCGGAATAATATAAATTTTTCATCGCTTAGTGCTAATTCTGAGATTGCATAATCTACTGCCATGCTCGACAATATGACTTCTTTACGATCTACTTTTTCTTCATGTTGTGGTTGGGTATATGCCAAATTTTCAACATTTGTTTTTGGTTTTGTGTGGCGTCCGTTAATTTTATTAAAATGCTTTTTAATCTGTATCTCGGCTTTTTCCACCGCATCGTCAATTGCTTTATACATATCGTCTTTCTTAGATTTGCTAAAAACATTCAAGCGGCGAACTTTTAAATTCACTTCCGCAAAATGTAGGTTTTTTTCATTCCAAAGGACAACTTCTGCAAAAATGATATTATCGGAATATCTCTTGAGCGAATTTATCCCGTCCTCCACATGTTTCCTGAGTGCATCGGTTAACTCGAAATGCCTTGCTGTGATTGTAGTTTTCATTATTTTTTCCTTTCTGCTGATTAATTAATTGCTTAATTCATATTAAATGAATTTTCAAATACTTAATTTATTTTGTCCACTATTTTGTTAAATTTATTTGTATAATAAGAGCTTCTGACTAACGGTGCAGATTCTACGTATTGAAATCCCATTTTCAATGCCATTTTTTTATAATAATCAAATATTTTTGGATGAATGTAATCTATAACAGGTAAATTTTTTCGATCTGCCTGTAAATATTGTCCGATTGTAAGCATTTTTACGCCGGCATCTCTTGCATCATGCAGAAGGTCGAGCACCTCTCTTTGCGTTTCTCCCAAACCGACCATGATGCCTGTTTTGGTGATAATATTTGTATCCCGATTTCTAGCGTATTTCAAAACTTCAAGTGATTGTTTATAATTTGCTTGTGGCCGAACTTTCTCATATAAACGTGGAATTGTTTCGAGATTATGATTGAATACCGTTGGATTTTCATTTAGTACGAGATCTATGGAATTATGATTATTTTTAAAATCGGGGGTTAGTACTTCTGTTGTTGTGTTTTCATTGCAAATTTTACGAATTTTCCGAAGAGTTTTTGCAAAATGATCCGCACCTCCATCAGGAAGATCATCGCGTGTAACCGAAGTAATTATCACATGTTCCAAACCAAACTGCTTTGCTAATTTTGCTATTTTCTCCGGTTCGTTCGGATCAGGAATTTTGGGTTCGGTTGTATATTTTATTGCACAGAATCTGCAATTTCGAGTGCATTCATTTCCCAAAATCATGAAGACAGCTGTTCCTTTTTCAAAGCATTCTCCCCGATTGGGGCAGCGGGCACTTTCACACACGGTATTTAAATTTTGAGAATGAATAATATTCGTGATTTTGGATGTTCTTGCCGCCCCGAGAATATTTGCTTTAAGCCAAACCGGCTTTCTTTTATCTATGGTTACTCCTAAAAATTTATAATTTATTGGCACTCAATTCGAAAATTGCCCGATTAATTTATTGAAAATCATATTCCAAAAATCTTTTGCCAAGATAAACATCTTTTGCTTTTTGATCATTGACGAGCTCCTTGGAAGTTCCGGAAAGAAGGAGTTTTCCTTCGTAAATAATATATGCTCTATCTGTGATCTGTAAAGTATCTAAGACATTATGATCTGTGATCAGCACCCCGATATTTCTTTTTTGCAATTTTATAATTATATCCTGAATATCTGACACGGCAAGCGGGTCAACTCCGGAAAAAGGTTCATCGAGAAAGAGAAATTTGGGATTTGTAATTAGAGAACGAGTGATTTCGAGTTTCCGTCTTTCACCACCGGACAACGAATAGGCTTTTTGCTTTGCCAATTTTGTAAGATTCAGATCAGCGAGAGATTCTTCAAGTTTTCGCTTTCGTTGATTTTTTGTATAGTTTTGAGTTTCTAAAATTGCTTTCACATTATCCTCAACAGATAATTTGCTAAAGACCGAAGGCTCTTGTGAAAGGTAGCTAAGTCCCTGTCTAGCTCGTTTGAACATTGGCATTTTCGTAATGTCTGTTTCATCAAGGAACACATGCCCGGAATTCGCCTTGATCAAACCGATTATCATGTGAAAAGTTGTGGTTTTACCAGCCCCATTTGGACCGAGTAAACCAACAATTTCACCTTGCTCCAATTCAATAGAAATTTTGTTAACAACTTGTTTTTTTCCATAAAATTTAATCAAGTTTTTTGTTTTTAGTACACTTTTTTCTTTATTCATAATTTTTATTTCTTCAAAAATTTATAAACTCCGGAAATATCGCCCACGGCAATAACTTGCTGAATTTTTTCGTTATGATCGAAAAATACTTCTAAATCTTTAGTTGATAATTTATTTACAAAATAATCGCTTTCGGTTTTTTTATGTTGACGTATAAGGCTTTTGGAAACATTCAAAGCATGCAAATATGACATTTTTTCATTTTTTAGTTCAACAAATACTTTTTGAGCCGAGAGATAATTTTCTTTCTTTTCTTTATTTTGGATTTTACCATCAACAATAATTTTTTCACCGGTTTTTTCTTTAAAATTCAATTTTGCATTTGAAATCAGATGTAAATTTTTGAGAGATTCATCTGAAAAAAAAATGTGGAATTCATCAGCGGTGGCGTTTATTGTTTCGCTGGAAAAGTTGGGATGACCAATTAAAACTGCCTCTTCATCATCCTTAAAATATATTAGAAAGTTGCCTTCTGCCAAAGAATTTTTCATATTTATGCTTACATCATAGGTTGCGGTAAATTTATTTTTATTAGTAAATATTTCCATTTGCCTGCTTCGAATTGTGATGTTGTTTTTCCTTTCAAAAGTTAAAATAGGATCAACCTTTGCCGTTCCATATTTTTCCATAAAATCGTAAGCAAAATCTCCACAAATCAAATTTGCATTTTCCTTAAAATCGTAGGCGGATACGTTGCCTTTTGCTGCCAATCTTCCATCGTCTTTAAAGTAATCAACCATGTCGGCAGAAATTTTTTTCAATTTTTCATTCTGTGAATTTTGCACAATGAAAACAGCATTTTTTTCGAGATGTAAAAATTTATTTTTGTGATGGTAAACAACTTTTTCGGCTTTTGCTCGAAGTGTGTCATCCACAGCCCGAGCATTACTGCTCATTTTGAGCATTTTTTGGTGGGTGAATAATTGAGCATTGTCGGCAAAAAAATTGATTCCATCATAAATGATATCTACATTACCAATTAAAGTAGTGATTGTATCTTTTTTCGTAACGTCATATTTGACGATATCAGCATTTTTTAGTGTATAGTAATGCTCCTTCGAGAAAAGGTTGTTCGCAAGAAAAAATACTAATGAAATGGCAAACATGAATTTACCAAACTTTTGTAGAATCACTTATTTCACCTTCTGCAGTAGCTTGATGAACCACTACGTGTTTGAATTTATCATCACTTTCGAATCTATCTCCCCAAATTGTATTGCCATCTTTGACAACTCTCACGCTATCCTGAGAAAATATCTTACCGGTTTTTTTATCCCAAATGAGCGAATTTCCGAACAAGTTCCCTTCGATTGTATATATTTTCACATTGCCATTAGCACGAATCAAATCTTCATTATTATTTATCTTTGCACTATCTGCAAAAATCGTTGAATTTATTTCACCGTTGTTACCTAAAATTTCTAATTTTAAATGATAGAAAAAAAGGTCGTTGTTTTCGGTAAATTTTTTCATCTTATTCGCCGCTAAAATCCACTCGTTTTTTCCTTTAGATGATTGGTAAACAATGATAGAATCGGCGATTTCCGTGCTTTCGATAAAATTCTCATTTTGCGTACCCACCTCGTTTTGTTGGCAAGCATTTGAAAATATCAGAAAAGCAAAAATAACAGTATAAGATATTTTCATTGTAGGGACTTGATAAATTTATCTACTGCTTGTTTATATACATTTTCTTTTTTGAGCACAAACTCAATCGCTTCGCGAACTGCACCTGCTCCGCCGTCTTTTTTTGTACGATAAACACAAACTTTTTGTAATTCTTCGCAGGCAGAATGCACACAAATGGGCAGTCCGACTTTTTCCAGAACCGGTAAATCATTCAAATCATCACCGACATAAACTATTTCATCGAGAGTAGCGTTAAATTGTTTACATAATTTTTTCACAACAATCAGCTTGTTTTTAATTCCCTGAAACAGCAGATCAATTCCCAAAACTTCAGCCCGTTTTTCCAGTTCTTGTGAGCTTTTTCCGGTAATTATTGCAGGTATCAGAGATGTTTGTTGCAAAATACGAATTCCCATACCGTCCTTTGCATTGAATTTTCGGAATTTTTCGATTCCATCCATATAATACAAACCGCCATCAGTAAAAACACCGTCATTATCAAAAATCATTAATTTATATTTCATTTTTATCCTTATTTAAATAAAATCAGAATTAAATATTTTCACAAAAAACGAACAAATTTGATTAAGTAGTGTCCATCCGTAAAGTGAAATCTTGAGTTAATCCGCCAGCTGGTGGATTGACTTAAGTTTTTCCAACTCACAAATATAACGCTAATTAACTTAATAGATAATTTTTTCAATTCGGCACGGAATGGTCCGTGCCGACTCTTCAGACAATTCGGCACGGAATGGTCCGTGACTTCTCGAAAAGGCTACTTTACGGATGGACTCTAAGTAGAGAGAATAATTTAACTGCTTTCTTTGTTCGTTTTGTTTGTTGTCAAATAAAACAATATAAAAAAAATCAAATAACTTGCAAAATGTTTTTTACGGATTTTAGCAAATTATTCATTTGATCCAGCGGTAG
>JAYEKN010000193.1:0-10066 GCA_034661015.1 Candidatus Cloacimonadota bacterium | reverse complement strand
AGAATAATTTAACTGCTTTCTTTGTTCGTTTTGTTTGTTGTCAAATAAAACAATATAAAAAAAATCAAATAACTTGCAAAATGTTTTTTACGGATTTTAGCAAATTATTCATTTGATCCAGCGGTAGCATAGATTTCGCATCGCTCTTTGCAGCATTTGGTTGCGGGTGAGTTTCAATGAACAAACCGGAGAGGTTACCGGTTGCCACAGCTGCCCTTGTCATGCTCGGTACTAATTCGGGATTTCCACCGGAAATATTTCCAAGAGACGGTCGTTGCAAACTGTGAGTTACATCGTAGATAATTGGTATTCCCATTTCCGCAATAATTTGAAAATTACGAAAATCAACTACCAGATTATTGTATCCGAACGAATTTCCGCGCTCTGTTACGAAAACATGTGAATTTCCGCGATCAATTGCTTTTTGATATGCAAATCGGATTTCATTGGGAGACATGAATTGTCCTTTTTTGATATTAACCCATTTTCCTGTTTTGGCAACAGCTTCGATAAGTTCTGTTTGTCTCGACAAAAATGCCGGAATCTGAATTATATCAGCAATTTTACTAACTGCTTCCACTTCACAAACTTCATGCACATCGGTTAGAATTGGTAATGAAAATTTCTCCTTCACTTTTTGGAGGATAGATAATCCGGTCTGCAAACCAACACCGCGAAAGGATTTTCCGGAGGTTCGATTTGCTTTTTTGTAGGAAGCTTTGAAAATATAATGAAAATCAAATTTATCGCATAATAACTTACATTCTTTCGCAATGTGTAAACACGTTTCTAATGATTCAATCGCACAAGGTCCGGCAATAATTGTAAATTTTGAATTTTTATTTATTTTCATATTAAAATATTTTTACCACGAAAAACTCGAAAAAACACGAAATAGAATAAAAATCTTTTTTCGTATATCGGTTTTTATTAAAGCACATGATTCTCCTTTTTATATTCTATTGCTTCTTCAATAAATTTTGCGAAAACGGGATGAGGTTTAAGCGGTCTGGATTTAAATTCGGGGTGAAATTGAGTCCCGATAAAAAATCTGTGGTTCGCTAATTCAATAATTTCAACTAAATTCTTTTCCAAATATTTTCCCCCGATCACCATTCCTTTTTCTTTAAATTTTTCAAGAAAATCGTTATTGAATTCGTATCTGTGGCGATGCCTTTCGCTGACTTGATGTTGTCCCTCATAAATTTTTTCTGATTGTGAACCGGCAATCAAGTTGCACGGATATGCTCCGAGGCGCATTGTGCCACCCTTATTCTTAACTTCTTTTTGATCTTTCATAAGATTGATGACCGGATGAAGAGTTTTGGCATCAAACTCAGTACTATTTGCGTTTTCAAGTCCCATAACATTTCGAGCAAATTCAATTACCGCACATTGCATTCCGAGGCAAATACCCAAGAAGGGGATATTTTTTTCTCTTGCATATTTAATAATCGAAATTTTACCTTCGATACCACGCAAACCAAAACCACCGGGAACGAGAATGGCGTGAATATCTTTCAGATGTTTTTCGAGTGTATCTTCTCGAATTTTTTCATGGCTATGAAGTTTGTCAGTATCAATATATTTGATATTCACTTTGCCGGAAAATTTCAAACCCGCATGAATAAGGCTTTCAACTACACTTTTATAAGCATCTTGGTGGCGAACATATTTTCCGCATAATGCCACATTTACGGTTTGTTCGGGGAATTTGGCCTTATGAACCAATTGCTTTAATCCGGATAAATCAATTTCAGAATATTTTATTTGAAAATGATTACAGATTTTTTTTGCTAATGCCTGCTCTTCAAAAAGGATTGGAATTTCGTAAATTGTTTCCGCATCTCTGCCAACAATCACATTTTGCAAAGGTACATTTGTAAAGAGAGATATTTTTGTAAGTGCTGCTTGGCTAAGAGATTTCTCCGATCTACAGATAAGCATATCCGGTTGAATTCCTATTTCGCGTAATTTTACTACACTATGCTGAGTTGGTTTGGTTTTACATTCTCCGGCAGCAGAAATATAGGGAATAAGAGTAAGGTGAATACAAAAAAAGTCATGTCTATCCATTTCCAGCCCTATTTGGCGAATAGCTTCACCAAAGGGTAATCCCTCGATATCTCCGGCTGTTCCCCCAATCTCAGTAATAATAATATCGGAATCTTTACTCAGTCTTTTAAAGCGCATCTTTATTTCATCTGTGATATGTGGAATGGTTTGAACTGTTTTGCCGAGATATTTTCCTCTTCTTTCGTTTGTAATAACAGTATCGTAAACCTGCCCGGCTGTAGTATTGCATGCCTGTGATAGGGGTTGATCAAGAAATCTTTCATAATGCCCGAGGTCGAGGTCTGTTTCCGCTCCATCATCAGTAACAAAAACTTCTCCATGCTGAAAAGGGCTCATCGTGCCGGGATCGACATTTAAATACGGATCAAATTTCTGGATAGTAACTTTGTATCCGAGTTGTTTCAGCAAAAAGCCTATGGAAGCGGAAGCAATCCCTTTCCCCAAAGATGAGACAACTCCGCCTGTGATAAAGATATATTTGGTGTTCATCAAAATGTGTTCCCTTTCGATTTATCGTTGAGGTAAAGAGTAATTTGAATTTTTCTCATAAACAATTTTTTCCAGTTCGCTCTTTTGTTTGTCAAGTTTAGGGAAAAAATCAATCATTTCTGTTTTGTTGAATAGTATCAAAAAAAATGAGAAGTCATGTAATTATCGCTGACTTCTCATTTCCAACAAGGTTTGAAAACTTTGGTCAAACCGCTAACGGTTTGTATAAGAATAGCAGCCGATTGCGGAACTCCAATTTTTTCAAGTTATAACTAAATTTTATGCGGGCTACAATGTTCATATTTACTACTGTTTCGGCTAGTATTTTTATACTTTGTTGTGTGGTCGTACTTTTATTAATTTGTCAAATAATTCTGTTTTAGTTATATATTTATCTGCAAATATTCTGTCCTTACTCTCAATTTTAACTAACCCGAAATATTCTAAGAATCTGTCAAAAGTCCGTAACGAATAACATTTTCCAGCCTGACTTTTACTCGTGTCAAATTGTGAAGATTGAATATTGTCAATCAACTTAGGAAATGCTTTAAGGTATTTATTTGAATAAAAATGGTCAAGTTGTTTTTCAAAACCATATTTGCTTAATAAAATCAACGAAAACCCAAATCCAAGTTGTCCAATCTGATTGTCACCATATCCGTCATAATAAGCCCAATTGAATTTTGTTCCAAAGGTTTCTAAAATCAATTTTAATAACTCGAAATTATTAGAATAAATCTTTTCCCCCTTTTTAGTTAAACTAATTTTCCCGTTTCGTTTTTTAACCAATCCTGAAATTTCAATCAGAATTCTTGTCAAATTAATACTCATAGAATCAGATTCTTTGTATAATTTCGATATTCCTGATTCAATCATATCATCTTTGATAAATCGCTGACTATAAATGTCAGCAACAATTTTTGTCGGTAAAAATCCTTTGGCTGTCAATTTTAATTCTCCGCAATTCTCAATGTGCTGTAATAGATATTTTATTTGATTTAAAATCGGAATCCTTTGGTATTCTAATTCGGTTAGAGTCAATAATTCTATTGGACAGTTTTTTCCGAATGTTTCATTAATAATGTATTCCATTTCAATCGGAGAAAATCCTTCAAAATCAGGAAGTCCTTGATTATTCTGCTCATTCATTATTTTGTCGATATGACTTTGTAATTTTTTTATATCATCCATTGGTCATTCGTCTGTTTAGTATGCAACACAACGGTTTGGCAATAAGAAACGTAGGGCATTTCGAAGCATGTAACTATCCAATTACCAAGCCGTTTATTAAATGTAATGTCGTTTAAATTTAGCACTTTCCGCACTATGTTTTTTATTGCGTGTTCTCTGCTGGCTATTTTATTGATTTATCTTTCTATTAAAAAGATTTAGAATTATTAAAATTAGTATTAAAACAATTGTAATTAGTATAAATATCCATTTACTACTTGTTAACGCTGAATTTATGTTTACTTGGGACTGTGTTATTTCTGGAAACTGATTTAACATTTTCAAAATACCAAAATTTTCTAAGTAGTCAAATAATACACCAAGCATAGGAAAAAAGAATATCAACTGTATTTTTCTGTTAGAAAAAGAGCGAGTCAATTTTACCAGTAAAAGAAAAAATAAGCATCCATAAATTATTGAATATATCATATCTATAAACCCAGTCGTAATTAGATTGATTTTTCTGCCATTTTGTCCCATATCATTAAACGCTTTATCAACATCAATTTTAGTATATGAAAATTGAACATCTAATGGTCTAATACTATATCCTGCAATTTCATTTATTTGAGATTGATATAATGGGAATATATAAAAATTAACTATAAAGATGAATATTCCTAATAATATGATTATTTTCCAACTCGTAATTTTTTCAATCATTTTTCTTTTTACTTTTTTGCTTGCTTGCAGAGAACGTGTGTGTATCACCTATTGTTGTCATCCGCCTGTTCAAGAAAATAGTTTACCGGTTATTTAAAACTTCTGCGTAAGGCTTAATCGTAATTTTGTTCTGGAATAATCTTCGTTATCTTCTGTCTTATTTTTATAATTCATAAATGAAACATCTGCTCTGATATATGTAGGAGTGGGAAAGAGAACTAATTCGCATCTTGCACCAAGAGAAAAGTCATTTTTTATATAACTGATATTTCCTCCGGATTTTATTGAGTTAAGTTCAATATATGGTTTAAGATTTTTAATCTGAGCAAAATTTAGTTCAAATTCTTCTCGGACTAAAAAGCCAATGTAATTACCATCAGCAGAAAGTGAGTCAACCTCATTATCATCCGACTTCATATAATAGATGGAGGCATTTGATTCTAAAGGAATGTTTTTGAATTTTGTATTAAGAGTGAATCTGTAATTGTTCATATCGTTTTTCAGAGTATTATAATTATATCCGGTAGAATCGTTACCAACATAATTTTTATCATTTATGTAATTCGTCTGAGAAAAACTGAATCTAAGGCGATGGTTTGTGTGGAATATTGTTGTGGGAATATTGTATGAAGTTGAAAAGCCCAACATTTTATTTGTCTGATCAATTGGCATGAGAGAATCGGCAACAGGTTTGTCCTGCAATGATTTTTGATAATTAAAGCTCAATCCGGGATAATATTTATTTAAGGGGAGCAAACTCAGATTTGTAATAAAACCGCTGTTCTCTGTTGTTCCTGTTTTATTGCCGCTCAAATTATTTTTATATTGAAAAACACCGCCAGTAAGAGAAATTTGATTATTGAATAAACGGAGTGTATTCATAACATTCAAACCGGCTTTGTCTCGTGATAAATAAGGATTTGCGAGCGTGTTATAACTTCCTCCCACACGTGAATATTTTATGTTGAGCAAATTATTCCAGAAGAACATTCTTGTGTAAACTTCCATAGCAGTAAAATTTTTTAGCGTTGTGACTGAAGGTTTTAAGGGAATAAGATTTTCATTTATAATGATAACATCTTGGAGTTTTTCAATCAATGAATGACTGAAATTAATATCCAAATCATCAAGATCAGACTCCGAAATGATTCCATCGCTGATATCATTATTCAAAAGACTGGCTGAAATTTCACCGCCAATAATAAATCTGCGTCTGAAAAGTGATAGTTTGCTGTCCACTCCAAACACAACATTATCTTTTGGATAGGCGGCGAATTCTTCAGAAGCTATATCATCTTTGGCTTTTAAGGCAGACAATCCGACGTAGAATTTTCGTTCGTTTCCAAAAAGCAAGTGAACGCCATAGGAATTCCTCTTGTATGAGCCATTTGTTATAGTTGTGTCAACTATTGCAACAGTATCTTGTGGCACCGAAAGAGTGTCAACCACCAAATTGCCCTTGATGTTTCGCTTTATTTCTCCGTAAAAAGAGTGAAGTTTGAAATATTTAAAATCAAGAATTCCACTATATCCTTTGATGTTTTTCCCGGAAATGGTTTTGTTGGTAAATTTCTGATTTTTGTCTCCGAAAGAAAGTTGGAGATGGGGAACATTAAATTCAAATAAATATTTATTAATCGGCTGTCTTGTGTCGCTCTCTTCGGATGAAAGATATATTCTTCCATTATAACTGAACCATTTTCTGCCGCCATAGATTTTTAATTTGCCATTGTAGTTGGAATCATCAGGATGATTATGGTAATATGAATTTGAATCGGCAGTTGTAGATGCGGTTCTGGAATTTAAAGTCAAATTTCCATGAAAAGTAAGAGGAAGTTTATCCTGAAAGCTGACCTTCGTAGCCGTTACTTTCCAATTATCAGTCAAATAAACAGTGCTATCCGGATTTAACACTTTCACTTCAATTGTATGAATTCCTTTTTTAATTTTAGCTGGTTTGTAAACAATCAAATTATTTGTGATGTCGGAAATTTCCGTAACATCAACTTTATCAAAAATAAGGTGAATAGTTTTTCCCACAAAAGTATCTTCATAATTGAAAAAAGATATTGCTACGAAGAAATCTTGGACTTGAGCATTGAATTCATTATCAGGGCTTAATTTTTGCAGAACGTGTTTTTCATCCTGAGAAGAAATTTTGAGAGGGATATAATAGGGGCTTAATTCAGCATTATCTGGGGGTAAAGTAACGGCACTGCCGTCAATTAGGTTAATTCTGAAATAATATTCAATTGATTGATCAATGAAGGAAGCAGGAATTTTGTAAACGTAGCCGGGATTCATACTATTTTCATCAATATCCATATTATCCTGAATATAATCAGAGTTACCCTTTTTATAGAAAATTGAAGTATAATTTATCATATCCACACCGGAAATAATTTCGATTTTCAGTTTTAATGGCTCATTGTATTTTGCAAATTCAGGAGGAGTGTGCATCAGTTGGGGAGTAGTTCCAGCATAAAGGAATCCCATGGTTGATAGCATAAAAGCAATGAAACGGATCAGTTTTTTTATCATTTTCCCCCTTCTAATAATATATTATCATAGTTTTCATCTCACCATTTTCGTTTTCAAATTGAATTTCTAACATGTTTCCTTGCTCCCCTTCATCTCCACCGTCTTCGCCACCGTCTTCACTGTCTTCGGTATTACCACCTCCATCTCCGGTTTCACCATTACCTTCTTCCGGTGTAGGTTCTGTGTTTATCTCTTCTAATATTTGTGAGTTGATGGAAGATGTCTGAGTTTTTGCAACATCCGGAGCTTTTTCTTTGGAAACCGTAGCGGTTTTTCCGGCAGAAATATTGGCAGTACCGAATTCATTCCTTACTTCTACAACACCACTAAATGTAGAAACCATTGTCAATTTTTCATCTACACTAACAAGGAATTCAGTTCCTTTTACGGCAGCAACGGTAGTTGGGGTAGATACTTCATATTCCCCGCTTTCTTTTTTAACCTGTGACCAAATATTTCCTATTTCCGCATAAAGTTTTTTATCTAACTTTTTTACATTTTTTTTGGCGTTGATCGTTAGAATGGAATTGGAAAATATTTTAATTATCGCTCCTTTGTCAACGAATTTTACGATTGCGAGGGATGCTTCTCCAGATACAATTTCATCTCCGGAATATAAAACGGTTCCATGTTTCATTGCCTCATTTGTATCTCCACGATGCAAAAAGACCTGCCCTGAGGTTTTAATAATTACTGCTACCGGATCTTGCTTTTCTTCTGCAAACAGGGTGGCAGCGAAAATAAACAAAGCAATTGATACAATCAATATTTTTTTATACATTTTTTCCTCTCATTTCTAAGGTCAAGCCCACTGAAAACCATTATGGGCAAAATTATTTTACTATTCAACGAAAATGCTATCAATGGGTATTGTTCCGTTAAGTAAACCATTAATAAGTTCCATTAATTCATCAAGATTAACAGCCTCACCGTTAATTATCACCACACCACTTGGAGCGAAGCCCTCTAAACCCTCCGGGGAATACCCGGAGCCAGCTAGCCCCTCAATCAAATTAGAGATTTGAGTTGCTCCCAGATCTAAAACCTGAGTGCCGGAAATGATCAAATTCCACAACTCACTTTCTAATTCTTGCTCTCCGATATAAGCGATAACTCGCCAGGCATATTCAGTATTTTGGTTTAAAGGTGGGGCAGATTCCGGATATTCAAAATAAATAGAGCTGATTCCCGGTTGTTCATGATAAGTTATACCGTTAATAATTTCTTCGACTGTTTCATTTTCTTCAACCTCAAAAATTTGAAAAGTGAATTCAGTAGCAGTAGAAAACCAGGCAAATATTGGAAGATTTGTATTGATTGCGGGAGGATTAGGGGAGAATTGCTCTCCGGGCCCGAGTAATTCAATCTGGATTTCAGGACTAGGGATGAAAAAATTCCACAACTCACTTTCTAATTCTTGCTCTCCGAGAAAAGCAATAACTCTCCATGCATATTCAGTATTTTGAATCAAAGGTGGAGCAGATTCCGGATAAGTGAGGTTATTTGCATTAATTTCAGGTTGTTCATAATAAGGTATGTCATTGATAATATCTTCAACTGTTTGATTTTCTCCAACTGTAAAAATTTGGAATGTAAATTCCGTGGCAGCAGATAACCAGGTGAAATTGGCGGGACCGCCATAGATTTCAGGAGGATCAGTGCTAAATGGTTCGCCCGGATAGACTAAATCAATCCAGATAGATTCTTGACCATGAATTAGAAAATTCCATACATCACTTTCTAATTCTTGCTCTCCGAGAAAAGCAATAATTCTCCAAGCATATTCGCAATTGGGATTTAAAGGTGGAGCAGATTCCGGATAAGTGAGAATACTCCCATTGATTTCAGGTTGCTCATAATAAGGTATATCATTGATAATATCTTCAACTGTTTGATTTTCTCCAACTTCAAAAAGTTGGAATGTAAATTCATTAGCAGTAGAAAACCATGTGAAAGTGGGAAAATTTTCAGAGATTTCAGGAGGATTAGTGCTAAATGATTCTCCGGGGTAAATCAATTCGATTGAGATAGTACTTGGCTCTGTACCTTGAATAGTAAAATTCCACAAACCACTTTCCATTTCTTGCTCACCAAGAGTAGTATAAACTATTGCGATGACTCGCCATGCATATTCGCAATTGGGATTCAAAGGCGGGGCGGACTCCGGATAGTTTAGAATATTCCCGCTGACACCCGTTTGCTCATAATATGGTATTGTATTGATAATATCCTCAACTGTTTGATTTTCTTCGACTTCAAAAAGTTGGAAAGTAAATTCCGTAGCTGTTGAGAACCAAGTGAATATGGGAAGACTCGCATTAATTTCCGGAGGAGTATTGCTAAATTCATCTCCGGGATAAATCAAGTCAACACTACTGGGGTTTCTAATGATAAGGATTGCTTGAACAACGTCCCAATTTTCATCTTCATCTTCGGGATTAATACAATAAAGTGTAAATGAATATGTGTCTGCAGGGAGAAAACCATCCCCAAGAATAATATCTTCGAAATCAGGATTATTGTCCAGAATTCCACTCCAATCACCAGTTATGGAAACATTAGAATTTAGAATATCCCTATTAGTTAGGATAATTGATTGTCCGGGTTGAAGTAAAAGGGAATCAATCTCCGAGCTTCCGAGAGCTGTGTAGTCCTCAATCATTCCAGCAGCACGGTCTAGAAGATTCGGGAAGTTGTTTGAACTAAATTCCATCGCTATTTTACATCCGCGAGGGACAGTATCATTATTCGTAATTGTCAACCAAAAAACTATTGGTTGGGATTGAGGATTATTTTGATCAAAACTGGAAGGATAAATAATATCGTAAGAATTTTGGACAACTTCAAAAGAAATTGGACCGCTGTAGGCAAAACTTGCAACCCCTAAAAACAAAATAAAAACCATGAGCAATTTAATCTTCATAATCATCTCCTTAATTATATTTTATTTTAAAGATTTTTTTTTATACTTTTGATTGTTTTATGTCAAGTTTTAGAGGAAAAATTCGCATCCTCCTCCCCCCATTTTTTTACAAGAATTCATCTAAAAAAACCGAGTTATTTGAGG
>JAYEKN010000192.1 GCA_034661015.1 Candidatus Cloacimonadota bacterium | reverse complement strand
ATGAAACAATCTTTATATCTTTTTTCAAATTGTACGATTAAAAGGAAAGATAACACCCTGATGTTTGACATCGACGGAACAAAAAAATTCCGTCCTGTTGAAGCTGTTGCTGATATTTTCCTTTTCGGTGAACATACCCTTAATACAAAGTTGCTGAATTTCTTGGGGCAGCAAAAAATTCCTGTTCACATATTTAATTATTATGGATTTTATTCCGGTTCCTTTTTCCCAAGAGAACAGTACCTTTCCGGGCATGTCACAATCAGTCAGGCAAAGCATTATCTTGATAAAGAAAAAAGAATGATTCTCGCCTATGAGTTCTTGAATGCAGCGGCTTCAAACATTCTTACAAACTTGACTTATTACAATAACAGAGGAAGAGATGTCGGTGAAAAGATTCTGCAGGTAAAAGAATTGAAAAAATCATTAAAAGCAGCAGATTCAATTTCATATTTAATGGGCATCGAAGGAAATATCAGGGATTTGTATTATTCTGCCTTTAACGAAATTGTTCAAAATAAAATCGAATTTGAAAAACGTGTAAAAAGACCTCCTGATAATTTTATCAATTCACTGATTTCTTTTGGCAATTCTCTTGTTTACACATCGATTCTGTCTGAAATTTACAGAACCCAGCTTGATCCTACTGTCAGTTTTCTCCATGAGCCTGGATACAGGCGTTATTCCCTTGCACTTGATATATCGGAAATTTTCAAACCCATCATCCTTGACAGAATGATTTTCACCATGATCAATAAAAATGAGTTAACTGAAAAAGATACTGAAAAAGATCTTAACTACTGCTATTTGAAAGATAAAGGCAGGATGAAATTTTTAAGAAAATATGATGAAAGACTGAAAACAACTGTTAAACATAAAAATCTTAATCGCTATGTTTCTTATAAAAGACTTATCCGGCTTGAGTGCTATAAAATCGTTAAACATATTATTGGTGAAGAAAAATATACCGGCTTTAAAATGTGGTGGTAATCATGTATGTAATCGCAATGTACGACATAAATACAGAAACAAAGGCCGGCCGGAAGAGGTTAAGGCAGATTTTTAAATTAATGAAAAAATATCTTATCCGAATTCAAAATTCAGTCTTTGAAGGAGAACTTACCAAAGCAAAATTTGAAAAAATGAAATTAAAAGTTAAGGATCTTATTGATAATACGATTGATTCAGTTATATTCTTCAAAAGCCGTGATATTAAATGGATGGATAAAGACATATGTGGCTTTGAAAAAGATAACACTGATAATTTTTTATAAACATCTGCTCTTTGGCGATTTGTAAAAAACCGTCAATCTCCCTATGATTTTACATCATTGGAGGTTGACGGAAAAATCAGACCGATTAATCAGTATAACTGATTAATTTTATATTATTTATTGGACGGCTTTTAATCAGACCAGAATGGAATTGAAACATGGAATTAGATTATTTCCGTCAAAAACTTGAACGCCTTTTAATCAGACCAGAATGGAATTGAAACTTATGCCACCAGGATGCGGGGCCTGAACCAGTTAGTCTCTTTTAATCAGACCAGAATGGAATTGAAACAGATATACTGATGCCTGTGGACGGCCTAATAGCTCGAACTTTTAATCAGACCAGAATGGAATTGAAACAGTTGGTAAGGCTGCTGGAAGTGTAATGAACAGGCTGGCTTTTAATCAGACCAGAATGGAATTGAAACTACTTACATTAAACATTTTAGATTCATTATTAACTTCTTTTAATCAGACCAGAATGGAATTGAAACGGCAATAGAATTGTTCAGCCAGGCAAATACAAAAAACCTTTTAATCAGACCAGAATGGAATTGAAACGAATTAAGACCAGCATTAATCATTGTACCTGCCAGCCTTTTAATCAGACCAGAATGGAATTGAAACAAAGCAAAATCAACTGAACACGTGTTACCGCCCTCTTTTAATCAGACCAGAATGGAATTGAAACAAACACGAAAAGTAATGGCAAGGTGGACGGAGAAGCTTTTAATCAGACCAGAATGGAATTGAAACATAAATCCCTCCGACCGCCGTTGCAGCAAGAGTGATCTTTTAATCAGACCAGAATGGAATTGAAACCGGCAGATCCGGGAGCCTGGCACATGCACAGTGAAACCTTTTAATCAGACCAGAATGGAATTGAAACAGTCTAAAGGCAAAAGCCGTTCTTGCTTTAAAAACTGCTTTTAATCAGACCAGAATGGAATTGAAACTTCTGGCCCCATCCATTCAACAATCTCCGATTTTTTACTTTTAATCAGACCAGAATGGAATTGAAACCACAGGGCACTTGTGGGGAAATCTGCCGAGTCTGCTTTTAATCAGACCAGAATGGAATTGAAACCGATATCAGCTGCTAACTGATACCGATTTTCCTTTTCTTTTAATCAGACCAGAATGGAATTGAAACGAAGGGGCACGGTCTAAGATAAAATAAGGAGGGAAAACTTTTAATCAGACCAGAATGGAATTGAAACTGATATAGCTCAGACAGTTATTCGATATTATCGAAACCTTTTAATCAG
>JAYEKN010000191.1 GCA_034661015.1 Candidatus Cloacimonadota bacterium | reverse complement strand
ACGGGGCAGGCGCTGATACTACTCTTTTTGTAATTAAATTTTTTATCTGCGTAAATCATTTTTTTTCAGCGTGATGTTGTTTATCACATTCATCTGCGTCCAATCTATACTTTACGGACAGGCTCTAGTTCCGCATTTGAGTCAAATCCGAAAAAGATTGGATTTAACTCAAGTGCACTGTCGATTTGTACAATCTTTATCGTATATTCATTTTATGGCAAGAAATTATTCAAACAATTTTGGCAATCAAAGTGTGTACAGAATCTGTAATAATGCTGAATCAATCCCTGCTGGTGGATTAATTTGAGTTTCTTTTTGTTGGGAATTTTATCCTTTAGACGCGTGTAAACAAAACGCGTGATGTGATTCTCGGAAAGTTTTCCTGAATTTTTATAAATGTGGATAATCGTTTCTGCGAGTTCCTGATAGCCAAGAGTTTTTGCATATAAATGTGCCACCGGAAGGATAATGTTGAAAAAAATATCATCACAACGTGATTTGCCAATTTTTGGTAATCGCTCATTATCGGGATTGAGAATATCATAGAATAGATTTGGAAATTTTGAGACTTTGATTTTTTCATTGCCCGAGACACTGAAGATGGACATTATCCGGTTGATGATATTATTTTGAATCGAAGCAAATAAGAACGGTGATATTTGCCACATACGAAAAAGCGGATGATTGGTCGGACGCAATCGGAAAAAATTCCATTGATAATTTTGCAAATTCTCGTCGTCAATCTGTTCTTTGTATCTTTCCAAATGTGCTTGATATCGTTCTAATATGGAATTGTCTATAAATTTAAAGTTATATTTATGAGGATCAATCCCGCTGTAAATTGATAAAATGCAAAAAATATCATGTGGAGAATCACAATCGTGAGAAAGCTTTTGCAATTTATTATAAGTTAGTTTGGAAGCCAATCGCAAAAAGGGTGATTTGTTTTTGGAATATCCCAAAGCCTCCATAATTCCCTTATACAAAATTTGATTGAAATCCGAGTTGTATAATTCTGCAGAAAATCTTTTGCATTTTTTCTCAAATCGGTTTTCTCCCTCTGAAAAAAGAATTTTGCTGAGTTGGGTAGGAGAAATATCGGATTGAGCAAGTTTACACAGAATTGTTTTGTCTTGTGTTTTGTCAAATGGTGCATTTCCGTATTTATCCCACAATTTTTCCACTCTTTCGTCTAAATTATTCTTCATAATCAGAATAGGAATTTTATTTCCACATTCCGAAATCGTGAATTTATTTGAATTGTTCTGTTCAAAAATTACGTGCAGGACAACGTCATTGAAATTTCTGTTTTCCTGATGCTCGTGATGATACCAATCTGCTTCGTAACGGTGAATTTCCACATCCCCTTGCACTTTTTTATTATTCAGTAAAATAATTGCATCCTTAAAATCCGGACCAGCCTGATTGTTCCATTTTCCTTGAAAAAGAATTTTCAAATCTTGCTCGTCTCTTGTTTGCAAATTTTCCTGAAGATGTTGCTCATCCCAAATATGATACAAAAATGTTTCTGCCATTTTTTTCAACATCACCACCTCCGAATATGGTTTGCGATTTTTTTTGTTTAAAGGCAAATGTCTGTCAATAAATTTGATAATAATTCGCATCCCCCCCATTTTTTTACAAGAATGCATCTAAAAAAACCGAGTTATTTGCGGGCATTTTGTCTGGATTTATTAGTCAGTCGTTTTGGACAATGTCTGCGAGGGGGTAAACCCCCACGCTAAATCGAAAAAAGTATTATGAATAATACTCATTACATAACATAGCAGCCATTTTTTTCAGCCGGATTTATCCGGCTTTATTCGATTCAGCGTTGGCATTTATGCCCTCGCAGAAAGGAAAAAATCTGAATAACCCCTTTGGGGTCAGTGAACAATATTCATTTTCAACCTATAAATTTAGAACTTCTACATCACCCATCTCATTTTCATTCTATTTAATTGATCCACTTTTATTTTACCTTTTTGTGAAAATGTGAAATTATAAACCATCTTTCCTCTATAAGCGCTAATGTAGGTATAGGTGTAATTCACGCTGATCTTTTGCTGATTTTGGGGGGATGCGTGATTTGATAATAATTCAATTAGCAACGAACAAAACGAACAAAAATTTGTGTCACGGAGTAGTCAGTGTCACGGATTGGTCCGTAACATCTCGATGGATCGAAATTTGTGTCACGGATTGGTCAGTGTCACGGAGTGGTCCGTGACACCTCGATCTGTTTTAAAGCAAACAAAATTTACCTCATCCGCCTATTGGCGAACAAGTTAAGTTTTGTTATGTTTATTTTATCTTAGATTTCGTTGTTAGGTAATAAAATGCGGGAATGACAAGCAAGGTAAGGATGGTAGATATCAGCAATCCGCCGATGCTCACGATTCCGAGAGGTTGTCGCATTTCTGCACCGGAAGAACCAATCCCGATTGCCATAGGCAGCATGCCGAGCATAATTGCTGCTGAGGACATAACTATCGGTTTTAGTTTGGTCGGGCACGCTTCTATGAGGGCGGTTTTTGTATTTTTTCCCTGCTCTCTCAGTTTCTGGGTATAATCCATAAGCAAAATTGCAGCGTTTACAACGATTCCGATAAGCATAATTATCGCCATCATTGAGACTAAGTTCAAAGATTGTCCGGCAAAATATAAAGCGAGTATCACCCCGATCATTGCGAGAGGAAGGGTCATAAGTATAAGAATAGGTTTTGTGAAGCTCTCCAAAATAGCAGCAAGCAGCATATATGTGAGCATAATTGCCAGCATAAATGCTTTTCCCATAGCAATATTATTTTCTTCCATCATTTCACTCATTCCACCCCAATTGATCATATAACCTTCCGGCATATCAATATTTTTGGTTGCTTCTCGAATTTGATTGATTACATTACTTTGGGTAAATCCCGTTCCCACTCCCCCGGTAAATTTGATGGTAGTAAATTTATTTTTTCGATTGATCTTATTGGTGGCTTTTGTATATTCCAAATCCGCTAATTGGGAAAGGCGATACATTCCGGTTTTTGTGGCTATTGCGATATTTCCAATCTTCTCGGGACTATCCACAGATTCGTCTGTCAAGGATATTTTGATGTCGTATCCATTTCCTTTTTCGCGATACACCGAAGCTTGTATTCCTTCGATAGCAGCTCTCATAGTGAGAGCAATCTCATAGACAGAAGTTCCTGCATCAGAAATTTTTTGTCTTTTAGGAATTAGGGAAAGTTGTGGCTTACCTGCTTTATAATCCACCTCAAGATTGGTCAGCCCCTTGATATTTTTGATTTTTGCCAACACCTTATCTTTTAGTAGGACAATTTCATTCAACTCTTGCCCCATAATATTAAACTCAATATCAGCCATTCCCCCTCCACCCCCGGAAGATGTGGCAGCAACTTGAAATTTAGCATTAGGAACGGTTGCTAATTCTTCTATCAAAAGATTTTCAACTTGATGAGAAGTTAGTTTTCTCTTATTAGCATCCACTAAAACGATTCTGATCTGTCCTAAATTCGTTCCCATATCCATTGAACTTAGAGAGCCCATATTTACCAGCACATTTTTCACCTCTTTATGGTTCAAGATTATTTTTTCGACTTGTTGGCATAATTTCACAGTTTCTTGCAGTGATGTTCCTTGAGGTAATTCCATCTTAACTTTTAGTTTGCCTTCATCCATTTCAGGCACAAATTCAAATCCAAGTTTGGGAGCAACAAAGATCATGGTCAGAAAAAATAGCAAAAAACTAACACCGATGATCAATACTGAAAATCTTTTTTTGTGAAACATCTTTTCTAACAATCTTCCATACAAATGTTCCCACTTATCGAACATTGCTTCAATCTTTTTTCCGATGGGATGTTTCTTCTGTTCATCAGGAAGGATGATAGAAGAAAGCATAGGAGTTAATGTAAAAGAAATTACCAAGGAGAAAATTGTGGCAAAAACAACGGTAAGCGCAAATTCTGTTAAATATTGTCCTGCTATTGTATTCATTGTAGCGAGTGGTAAGAAAACGACAATATTTGTAAGAGTGGAGGCGATGACCGCAACCGTAACTTCCGAAGTACCCTTTTCGGCAGCTTCTCTCCGCAAGTTGCCGAGACGTTTGTGCCGAAAGATATTTTCCAGCACCACCACAGAGTTTGTAACGAGAATTCCCACAGAAGTGGATAATCCCATCAGGGAAAGAATATTGAGGGAAAATCCAGCCATTTGCATTAGCAGAAAAGTGGAGATGATCGAAGTGGGCATTGCAAGAGCCACAATAAGTGTAGAGCGGAGATCGTGCAGAAAAAAGAGTAAAATTATACCGGTAAATAGAATTCCGAGAATTACATTATTAAGAGTGTCCTTCACAGAACTTTCTATGAATTTCGAATCATCATTAACAATTACCAATTCGGAGCCTGCGGGAATATCCTTTCGAATTGCAGAAAGTTCCTTTTTTACTGCATGGGAAATCTCGACCGGATTTCCTTCGGAAGTTTTCACTATCGAAATTCTGACTAAATTTTCATTCCTTATTTTATCTATATTATTAAAGTAGGTAGAACGTTGTCGTATTTCAGTTCCGCCATCTGTAATTTTCCCAAGCTGGTGTAATTTTTTAACTCCAAAATAAGTAGGAATATCCAAATCCCTCAAGTTTTGTAAATCAGTATATTCTCCTTCGAACCTAACTGAATATTCCTGTTTTTTTTCGTCAAAATTTCCACCTGGCATATTCATGTTATTTAAAGATATTATTTGTGAGAGTTGGGGCAGAGAAATAACATTCTGACAAACAACTTTGTTATCGAGTTCCACGTGAATTTCTCGTTTCTGTCCTCCGGAAATTTCTACCTGAGCCACACCGTCAATTTGGGCAAAACGGTCTTTAAGGCGTTTATCTGCAATTTCATAAAGGGTAATCAAATCTTGATTTCCACTAAAAATAAGATTCATTATCGGTTCTTCGCCCGGATTATATTTTGCGATACTCGGCTTATCCGCATCGTTCGGAAATTGATTTACAATTGCATCAACTCTGTCTTTTGCTTCCTGATTTGCAATATTAGCATCCTTTCCCAGCTCGAACCGAATTATTACAAAAGACACATTATCCATAGAATAAGATTCGACGTAATCTATTTTGCTGATTGTTGAGACAGCATCTTCTATCTTCTTTGTGATTTGAGTCTCAATTTCCTGAGGTCCTGCACCCGGATAAATTGTTTGAATTGTAACAAAAGGCATATCAATTACGGGCATTAGATTTAGGGGCAGAGATGAATATGCAAAAAATCCAAATACGACAAATACTAGAATTAACATGGTGATCATCACCGGTCTTCTAATTGATAAATTCGATAAAATCATTTCAGCTCCTTATTTGATGACTTTTACTTTGTTTCCATCTTTAACCAGATTTAAGCCTTCAACAATAAGTTCATCACCTAATTCCAATCCGTGAGTTATTTCAAAATTGTTGTCTTGTTTACCAATTGTAATATATTGCTTTTTTGCCTTATTTCCTTTCACAGTAAAAACAAAAGTTCCGTTTTTATCTTTCTGCACCTGCTCACGGGCAACAACAATCGCTAAAGGATTTTTAAAAGTATCAATTTGAATTTCTGACATAATCCCGGATTTATATCGCAATTGAGGATTATCAAAAACAAGCTCGACCCTAAAGGCATTATAACGGCTGCTCATAGACATCGCTATTTGGCTGACTTTTCCTTTTAGAGTAAGATCTTTGTAATGAGCAATCGCAGGCATACCTTCCCTAATTTGAGTCGATTCATCCTCTGTTGCCCAAACAGTCCCCTTTACTTTGCTCATATCGGATATGGTAGCAAGTACGCTTTCGCATTTTACATTATCCGTTTCGTTTACATTGATGTTAGTTACGATTCCGGAGATTGGAGCGAAAACTTTTACGACTTGTTGAACTGCATCCCAATTTGCTTCGTCCACGTCATATTTTGTCCTAACCTGATCGAGCTGCTGTTTTGAAATCCCACCTTGTTCATATAAATTACTCATTCTTTCAACAGTTTTTTGGGATAATTCATAGGCAGCTTTTGCTTGTTTGTATTGGCTGGAAGGTGCGTTCTGCGGGAATTCCATCAGGAGCTGGTCTTTTGTAACCTTTTCTCCCACAGAAACATATATTTTTTCAATCCTCCCGCCCATCATTGCAGATGCAAGGGATTGTCTATTGCCGGTCAGCCTCGCATTGTAGATTAACACTTTTTTGAATACTTGGGGCATGACCTTTTCGATCTTTACTGGAATTCCCTGCTTTTTATAAATTTGTTGCATGTTTGCGGACTTAACTTCCTCTTTTTTTCCACAGCTAGTCAAGAGGAAAACAAGCATTGTTGAAAAAAATATGATGCTTGCCCGGTGAAATGCCTTTTTCTTTTCTATTTTACGAGGCAATATTTTACTCCAAATTTCTATTAAAACATTCTTCTTCATTTCTTCTCCTTATTATAATTCTATGCCAATGGCTTTTTTTAATTTTTCGTAAGACATAATTGTTTCATACACAGTATTTAAATACGATAACTTCACAGATCGCAACATGAGTTGTGCATCAAAAACTTCTAACTGGGTGGAAACCTGATTATCGTAACGAGATTCGGCGATTCTTAGTCCCGTTTCCGCTAATTGCAGATTTTCCTGTTGGACCTCCACGCTTTTGAGATCCGTTTTCAATTGCAAAGAGGAATTCACGATATCCAATTTGATTTTTTCCTTGAGAGCCTTTTGTTCAATCTGTGCCTGTTTGAGTGAATGACGGGCTTTTGCTTGCTTTGACGTATTAGAAAATCCGGTAAAAAGCGGCATCGAAAAACCAATACCGAGTTGATAATAATTCCCCCAATTATCCGATTTTATCTTCGTACTGTTTTGCCCGAAATAATTATATTCGGCATTAAACCCGATAATAGGCAAAAAATTTCCCTTTTCGTAACGAAGATTTACTTTGTTCACTTCCACGCTCAATTCTGCAAGTTCAAGTTCTACCCGATCTTTTAATCCCATCCGGACTGCATCAGAAAAGTTTATTTCGATTTCGGGTAATTCAATCTCATCCGTAAGAGTAATAAATTCTTCAATTCCAATATAATTTTGCAAACTTTCCATTGCAAGTGCGGAATTTTTTTTTGCTCTTAAAATATCGGGTTTCAATTTTTGGACTTCAAGTTTCGCCCGTAACATGTCGTATTCGGAAACCAATCCTTGCTCATACATATCCGAAACTTGCATGAAATGTTTTTTAGCAATAGAAAGCGCTTCCACCTTGACGATCACAACTTCTCGTGCCAATTTTTGCTGATAATACTGATCAATTGCATTATAAACCACGTCTTGCTCAACGAGGAAACATTTCCGCTCCTGTAAGTGATATAATTTTCCGGCAATGTTAATTCCGTTTATCAGTTTACCACCCATAAATATTACCTGATCCAATTTCACCTGTCCGAATGCGGAATTTTCCTTCTGAACTTTTTTTGGCATCAATCCTTCGAATGCCCCATCAATTATACTGGCGATTATTTCTTCATTCTCATAAAGAGTATTATCATTCACGATAGTTGTATCAGACAGAGAACTTAGCTGGCTCGATATAGCTGGCATTTCAACAACAGCTGACTTGGGTAATTCTGTCCTTTTATATTGATAGCCTCCGCTTAGAGAAATTTGAGGAAACAAACCTCCCCGCACATTGTTGTAATCGGCTTCATATTTGCGTACTTCCTGTTCGGCTTGTTGCAAAGTTTTGTTGTTCTGTTTTGCCAGTCGAATACAATCTTGCAAAGATAATTGCATTCTGGCCGCAACAGAACTTGCAAATAAGATAACAAAAAGAGCAACAATAATTACTTTTCTCATTCACACTCCTTTTCAATCTTTTTCCCAATTCCATTAAATATAATATTCACCGCACTATTAATTTGTTTTTTGTAATCCCATTCCACACCTATTTCCATATTTGCATAAAGAGAACCGTAAGTAACCCCAAGGATCATCAGAATTACAGGTTTGGTAGCATCTGCAAAAATATCTCCTTTTGCCAATCCTTCTTCCACGATATTGCTAACAATATTAAACTCATTAGGAATTATTTTTTTTCTTTTCTCTTTCAATATTTTTAGGCATCCATCATCATGGAAAATCTCTACAAAGGGTTTGTTATTTAAGACCAGCTCAATCCTTTTTTGCATAAATGATTTGATCTTTTCTTTTGTTGATTTCGCCTTATCCACAAAAGAAACAAGTTCATCCATCATTTCATCCAATTTATTAGATATCATTTTAACAAAAATATCATCGCGACTATCAAAATAGTAATAAAGAGCCGTCTTCTTCACGCTACAAGCTTTGGCGATATCTTCCATCGTGCATTTTGCCAAGCCATATTTCAGGAAGACCGTTTCTGCAGCCCTTAATATTTCTTCTTTCTTATCCATGTTTTCTCCTGTCCCGAAACATCGGGAAAAACATTTGATTTATTTAATAATTTGTTCAAATATTTTATTAACCGAAAAAATCTGTCAACCAATTTAACATTTTAGTTAAATATTCAAATGTTTAATTTTATCTTTCTCTCAATAGATTTTTTTGCGGGTATTATATAAATTTTTTCTATTTTCCGTTTTGCTCCATCCAAACTTTACAAACTACTATCTAATATACACTTTTCGGTTAAAATTGTCTTTATTTCCAGAGTCATTCCGTCTGTGAGAAAAATTATTGCACCGTCTCTATCTGTGCGGAAATATTCATTCGTATTTTGCTCCAATCTATCCATAATAATTTTATTTGGCAATCCAAATTTATTGGGAGTTCCCACGGATACAGCTGCATATTCGGGAGTTACCAATTGGAGAAACTCTTGTGTTGAAGACGTTTTACTTCCATGATGGCAAACCTTGAGCACGTCCACATCCAAACCATCACCATATATTTCTACTAACCAATTTTCAACTTCTTTTTCCGCATCACCGGTTAGCAAACAAGAAAATTCTTTGTAATCGCACCTCAGAACAATAGAATAGTTGTTGACGTTTTCCGAATAATAATCATAAACTGGAAATAGCAAATCCAATTTTACTGAAGGAAAGTCATCAAAAACGACCGAAGTATCTGCAAAAGTTACCGAGATTTCTTTCTCTCCGATAAGATTTTCTAATTTATGATAAAGTTCCGAATCGTAATCGCACTTTGGCATAAGTACCCGATTGATTTTGATTTTATTTATAATGTAAGCCGCTCCGCCAATATGATCAGCATGGGGATGGGTCAAAACCAACAAATCAAGATGATCAATTTTTTCGTTCAAAAGATACGGCATCACTACCCTTTCACCATAATTTAAATGTTGCGATTTATTGCCGGTATCAATAAGGATATTCTTTTTTAGGGGAGTTTGCAAAAATATCGAATCGCCCAATTTCACATCAAGAACAGTTAGCTTTAGTAAATGTTTTTGAAAAAAATGTGGTACAAATAAAATGAAAATTATAAGAAAAAATCCCATTACAAATTTCCTTCGCTTCGCTTTCAAATTTTCATTTTTATCCCATAGCAAAACCAATATGAGGATTAGTAAAATGATTGTAAACACTTGCCATTTATCCAAATAAATATATTCAAATAATAAAATTTTGTGCATGCTAACAAATTTGGAAACACCGAACAGCAGACGTAGCAAAACTTCATTTGCAGCAACATAAAAAGTATTGAGCAAGGGAATCGGTAAAATTATTGTCAAAATTGATAATGGTAAAATAAATCCGACCAGCGGAATCGCAATAGGATTTGAAAAAATTCCTCCGAAAGCGACCTTATGAAAATAATAAATTGTGAAGGGAGCGAGAATCGTTTGAATCGTAAGACTGAGCAAAACCATATTCATTCCCCAAAATACCGCTCGGGATTTTTTTCTAATTTTTCTTAGAAGTCTTGAGAAAAGAGGAAAAATTACCAAAATTGCGAAGACAGAGGAGAAAGAAAATTGAAATCCCACACTGAAAAGCTGGTTTGGATTTATAGCGAGGATGATAAATCCGGCTGCAAAAAGAATGTTAATAGTATCTGATTTTCGCTGCAAAATTTTCCCGATCAAGATTAGACTTATCATTATTACAGCCCTCTGTACCGAAGGAACCGAATGGGAAAGAAAAACATAATAGACAAGAAAAATAATCGTGAAAATCCTAGCGAGATTTTTTTTCCTGACGATTATTTGAAAAAGTGTGAGCAAAATCAGAGCTATGACTCCGGTATGTAATCCGCTAACTGCAAGAATATGTGATAGTCCCGAGTTGGCAAAATCTTCTCGCAAATCGTCAGATAATGCTCCTTTTTCACCGAGAAGAATTGCTTGCAGAAAACCCGCTTGCTTACTCGGATAAAATTTTATAATCTTCTGCCTTACGAACTGCCGCACCGGAATAACAAATTCAGACAAAAAAGTTTTCTCGTTTCCGATTACTTTCACTTTTTGATGATATAAATACGACAACCCGTAAATTCCCCGGCTTTCCAAGAATTCCGTATAATTAAAACTGTATGGATTTGTGCTTTTACCAGGTCTTTGGATACTGCCGTAATAACTTATTTTGTCTCCAATTGCCAAATTGGTTTTCCCTGAAATACGAATTAAAATTTTCCCATTTACTTTCAGATTTTCAATCTTTTGTACTTTGAGAATGAATTTGGTTTTTTCAGAAAAATATTCAGGTTCGCTCGAAATTTTGCCGATAATATGCAATTTTTCACCACCGAGTTCCGGTAGGACCTGAGAAATATGATTCGTAGGATGAAATCCAATTAGCGAATATCTTACCCCGCCTGCAAGAAGCAAAAACAAAAATAGAATCAGCAGAGATTTTGAGGGAGTAAAAATCCGGATGGTAAAAAATATCAGAAATGCAAGGATATAAATTTGTGATGAAAAGGGCAAAACTTTGGAAGCCCATATCCCCAAAGCAAAGAAAAAGGTTAAGAAAATAAACGGTCTGATGGATAATTTACAGTATAAATTATCTTGAAATATTTGTATTGTTTTCATCTTCCCCTAAACAAATTACCTCAATTTTTTACATAATAATAAACATCACAATTGAAATTGTGAAAATATCTTTAGTTTTATTTCCTCATTGATAGATAAAATTGTCTCAATATCGGGATCCAAAATATTCGAAATATCCAAACTGGTTTCGATGATTTTCATAATTTCAGTAAAATGGATTTTCCCGTTAAGAAAAAGCGAAACAGCCGCTTCATTTGCTGCGTTGAAAACCGTGGGCATAATTCCACCAGCTTTCCCAACTTCGTAAGCAATTTCTAACAAGGGAAATTTTTGATAATCCATTTTTTCAAAAGTAAGATCAGGTAAAAGCGAAATATCAGTGAATTTTGCAGTTGCAGGAATTCGTTCAGGATAGGATAACGCCAGTTGGATAGGAATTTTCATATCCGGAAAACTCAGCTGGGAAAGGATTGACCCGTCCACGAATTCGACAAAAGAATGAATGATTGACTGCGGATGAATGATTGTTTCGATTTGCTCAAAAGGAAGTTTGAAAAGATGATGTGCCTCAATAACTTCCAACCCTTTATTTGCCATCGTTGCAGAATCAACGGTTATTTTATTCCCCATATTCCAAGTGGGATGATTGAGCGTGTCTGCCAAAGTGATGCTCTCAAAATCCTCAAAGGGACGATTGCGAAAAGGGCCTCCGGATGCAGTTAAAATAATTTTGCGGATTTCCGCTGAATCTTTTACTCCCAATAAACACTGCATGATAGCACTATGTTCGCTGTCCACCGGAATTAATTTGGCATTATTTTGTGAAATGAGTTTATCGATAATATCTCCGGACATAACAAGAGATTCCTTGTTTGCCAAAGCGATTATTTTTTCTGATCTTACACCGGAAAGCGTATATTTTAGTCCCGCAGAACCTACCACAGCATTCAGTAAAATATCATAATCCAAATTATCCAAGACCAATAATAATTCATCTTCCCCGAAATAGATTTGTTTGTCTGTATTAATTTTTCGCTGATAAATTGCGTTTGTAACAGCAATTTTTGGGATATTAAACTCATCTGAGATCTTTAGCAAATCTTCATAGCGATTGTGCGAAGAAGCAAGGACAATTTTATATTTATCCGAATGCTTCCGAATAACATCCAATGCGGATTTGCCAATAGAACCGGTAATGCCCAAAATAACTATTTTTTTTCTCATTTTAGAATCCTTTCACGTCGAAAAACATGAATAACATTTCATCAAGGACTTGCCCTGTTACCCTTTAAGTGTCAAGGTTTAGTTGTATGAATTCACATCCAGCCTCATTTTTTTCAAAATAATTTCACAAACAATTATTAACTATGATATTAATTAGTGTCTGTCCAAAAAGTAGCCTTTTCGAGAAGTCACGGACCATTCCGTGACGAATTGAAAAAATTATCTATTAAGTTAATTAGCGTTATATTTGTGAGTTGGAAAATCTTAAGTCAAGTTCAAAAAAACGGAACTTAACTCAAGATTTTCCTTAACGGATGGACACTA
>JAYEKN010000190.1 GCA_034661015.1 Candidatus Cloacimonadota bacterium | reverse complement strand
AGGTTAAGACCTTGGGGGAGGTTTGTGAAAAAATCTTTGCAGGTGGAGATAAACCGAAAGAATTCTCAAAATTTATGACTGATGAGTTATTGGTGCCAATTTTTGCAAATGGAGAGAAGAATAAAGGTTTGTATGGATATACAAATGTTGCAAGAATAAGTAAACCAAGTATTACAATTTCAGGAAGAGGAACAATAGGTTATTCTGAAATTAGAACAGAACCATTTGTTCCAATAGTTAGGTTAATTACATTATTACCAAATGAAGAAAAGGTTGATATAAATTTTTTACATTATGGGTTAAAGAATATAGATTTTTCAAACAGTGGCTCATCAATTCCACAATTAACTGTTCCAATGGTAAAAGGTTATTCAATACCTTACCCTAAATCAATCCCCGAACAACAACGCATTGTTGAAATACTGGATAAAGCCTTTGCAGCGATTGACACGGCTAAACAGAATGCGGAACGGAATCTTAGAAATGCTAAAGAGGTTTTTGAGAGTTATTTGCAAAATGTGTTTGAAAATAAAGGGGATGATTGGGAGGGGAAAAGATTAGGAGATGTGGTTTCCGAAATGATGACAGGTCCTTTTGGCAGTATGCTTCATAAATCAGATTATGTAAAAAGTGGAATACCCGTAATAAACCCTCAAAACATCATCAATAGTAGAATTATTCCACTTCAAAAAACTATGATTAGTAAAGATACATTTAAAAGATTAGAAAAGTATGCGTTAAGAGAGAATGACATAGTCATTGCACGTAGGGGTGAAATGGGGAGGTGCGCTATTGTAAAAAAGAAAAGTATTGGTTGGCTTTGTGGTACAGGAAGTCTTGTAATTAGAGTTGATAAGCAAAAAACAGATGAAACCTATTTAACATTTTATTTAAGTTCATCAAAAATAAAGATGCAACTTGAAAATAGCTCCATCGGAGCAACAATGAGTAATTTAAACCAAAAAGTATTATCAGAATTACACCTCGCACTTCCGTCTATTAAGAAACAAAAAGTTGCAATAAAAAATATTAAAACTCTTTCAGGTAAAATAAAAAAATTAGAAACCCTCTACCAACAGAAAATAGATAACTTAGACGAACTAAAAAAATCAATCTTGCAAAAAGCCTTTAGGGGTGAGCTATGATCACTAAGATTTCAATGAACAATATTGCAAGTTACAAATCTCTTGCAACCCTTGAAACCGATAAAAAAGTGAATCTGGTTTATGGTCTTAACGGCACAGGAAAAAGCACCCTTTCCAGTTTTTTATACGACAAGAACAATAGTGATTTTACTGATTGCAGTATTGACGGCTTGAATGGTGAGGATATCCGAGTTTATAGCCAAAAATTTATACAAGATTATTTTTATGAACCTGATAATCTAAAAGGAATATTTACGCTCTCCAAAGAAAACAAAGAAGCCGAAGAGAAAATAAAATCCGCACAGAAAGAAATTGATAAGCTGGAAGTTGGAAAGCAAACTAAAATCAGTCAAAAAACAGAACAGGAAAAGTCATTATCCACAAAAAAGCAGAATGCTGAAAAAATAACATGGGAAATTAAAACCACATTTGCTGGTGGTGATCGTGTTTTGGAATATTGCCTTGAAAATTTAAAAGGAAAAAAAGATAAATTATTTAACCATTTGGCAAATATCAATAAGCCCGATGAGCAGCCGATAAAGACAAGCGATCAGTTAAAAAAGGAAGTAGAAGCTATTCAGGGGGATGATGCCCAAAAACATGATCTCCTTTCAAAGATCAATTTCACAGCCCACGAGGTAGAGCAAAATCAAATTCTACAAAAAAATATTGTAGGAAATGAAAACAGCACCGTATCCACATTAATCAATCAACTTCAAAATTCAGACTGGGTAAAAGACGGGCTACAATATTTGCCAGAACCCATTGGAGAAAATGCCGAAAGTTGCCCTTTTTGTCAGAGTAAAACAATCACGAAGTCACTGTTTGAAGATATTCAAAGTTTCTTTGATGAATCTTATGAGAATGATATTGATGAGTTAAAAAAGCTTCTTTCTACCTATGAAAAGGCTATTTCAGCACTTCCTAAAAAAGAAAAGTTTGAAATCAACCCATACATAGTTGAAAAGAAGAGTGAATTTGAAAATCACTATAATGCCGTATATCGCTTACTTGAAAAAAACAAAAGTGAACTTGAGACCAAGATAAAAGCACCCAGCCAAGAGATAACACTTTCAGATTCGGCAATTGCTATTACGAAATTCAATGATTTTATTGATGGCCTTAATAAAGTAATATCCACTCACAATAGCAAGATAGACAACAAAGATAACACGCTGGCTGACATTAAAAAGCAGTTTTGGGCATTAATGTGCTGGGATTATGACCAGACCATTTCGATTTATCTTAAAGATAAAACAGATATTGAGAAAAAAATCGGTGAACTGAAAACAGCAGAGCAAGAAGCTGAAAAGTCTATAAGCATACAAAAAGATATTATTGCTGAACAGCAGAAAAATACCATAAATATTGAGCAGTCCATCAATTTTATAAACGATGGCTTAGTTGAATTGGGACTGGATGATTTCCATATAGAAAAACACTCGGAT
>JAYEKN010000189.1 GCA_034661015.1 Candidatus Cloacimonadota bacterium | reverse complement strand
TGGAAAAACTTAAGTCAATTTCAAAAAAACGGAACTTAAGTCAAGATTTTCCTTTACGGACAGGCTCTAATTAAAAAATATTTTGCAATTCAATAAAAATGCATAAATTCCTTGACGCATCATATCACAAGTTTATGAAATGACGCCATTATGATATTAGGAGAAAAATATTGCTTGATGAATTCGTGATCAGGAAACTTTGCAAACTTTTTAACGTACTTTCTAATGAAGTCAGAATCCGTATTATTTATACTTTAATGGAAAAAAAATCCCTGACTGTAACAGAAATATCGGATGAATTGGGAATTCCCCAGAACACACTTTCCGCTCATCTAAAAGTTTTATATGATGGAGCTTATATTGATAAAGACCAGAAATGGCGGAATGTTCATTATTGCATTAGGGAAGAAAAATTGAAAAAAATTCTGGAAGAAGGCACCCAAATTCTTTATGATAAATGGGAAGGTAATTGGGAAAAAATTGCAGAAGCAAAAAAGACAATAAAAAAAGTTAGTAACTCAAAAAAACAATCCGGAGGAAAATAATGGAAAAAATAATCCCACGCTGGGAATGGCGAACATTTGCAAATGACTTTGGTAAAGCGGAAAATAATATCAAAAAATGCAAAGTAACTCGCGTTTTAGAGAGTAATGAAATTTATATAATTTCGGACAACAGCAACGATAATACAAAGATTCGCGATGAAAAAATGGATATTAAAACTCCGCTGCGTATTAACACAGAAAAAAATTTGGAACAATGGACAGTAATGATGAAGGCGGATTTTCCAATTCATATTAATGATCTTGTCCTTGTTTTCAAAGCATTTGGCATGCCTTTGCCATATTTAAAAAAGGATGAATATTCATATCAGGAATATCTTGAAGATATTATCAACGCTAATTCACAACTGCATTCTATTAATGTCTTCAAAAAACGTTTCGGCTACCTCATTGATGGATGTATGGTCGAAATCGCAGAAGTAAAATTTAATGATGTGGCAAAACGAACGGTTGCTGTGGAACAGGCAGACCCGGAATTAGTGCTTAAAACTGTCACAAAATTGGCTCTAAATGGTTTTGAGAATATCAATTATATTAAAGCGATTAAAGACACATTCGGTTATAAATATTAATTTTATTCATCTATTATGTACAAGTCACAGGAAGGACCTATCCAAGAATTTAGTTGGGGTAGAATTATTGTTAACGGAAAAGTGCACTCCCAATCCACCAATGGCGATATCACTGGTGCCGGAAAAGATATTCGGATAGTCGCCGGAAAAGCTAGCGAGTGGAAAGAAAGAAGCGGACACTTGCTCAAAGCGAATATGGTTACAGGTATTTTTGAGGAAAATGTTGAAGTTCTAATAATTGGGAATGGAGTTTACGGTTCTTTGAAATGTCCTGAATCAGTAAAAAAATTTATTAGAGAAAATGGAGTGGGAAAATTAATCATCGAAAATAGTCCGGATGCGTGCAATATATATAATGAATTTTATCGGCGAGGTGAAAAAGTTGCTTTGCTGATTCACGGGACTTGTTAAAATAATTAGGAGAAATATGAAAAAGTATGCAATTTTAGATATTGGAACAAATTCAATAAAATTCTTTCTCAATTCCGTTGAAGATGGAAAAGCAACGAAAATTATTGATACGAATAACATTTCGCGTTTGGGAGAAGGTTTGCAGAAAACCGGAAAAATCTCTGAAGAAGCGATGAAACGCAATATTGATTCTTTAAGCACATTTGTGAAAATTGCTAAAGAAAACGAAGTGGCTGAAATCGCTGCTGTAGGAACTATGTGCCTCCGAACCGCAACAAATTCGAAAGAGTTTGTTGATCGCGTAAAAAATGAACTCGGACTGACGATTGAAATTATAGATGGAGAAGAAGAAGCGAGATTATCTTATCTTGCGGTTCTTTCCACAATTGGTAACACGGACAAAAATGTGGTTGTTTTCGATACCGGCGGTGGAAGTACAGAATTTATTTTTGGTAAAGGCAAAGAATTACTTAATAGAAAAAGCCTAAATATCGGAGCAATTCAACCGACTGAAAAATTTCTAAATTCCAATCCGGTAACTAATGCCGAACTAAAGCAGATGTTGGCATACATAAAAATATTTTTCGAGGAACATGAGTTAGAAAAAAATGCAGATTATCTTATTGGAATCGGTGGAACGGTTACAAGTATGGGTGCGGTGATGCATAAAATGGAAAAGTATGACCCAAACCGGATTCAAGGATCGTCTATGAGCAAGGTAGAGGTCGAAAGACAGCTGAAAATGTATCAGAGCAAAACAATTGAAGAACGCAAAAAAATAATCGGCTTACAACCCAAAAGAGCAGATGTGATTCTGGCTGGAGCCGGAATCGTGAAAAGTATTCTGGAATATTTTTCTTTGAAAAAATTCACTCTGAGCGATAGCGGATTGCGTCACGGGCTATTGTTCGATCGGTTTTTAAAAAGAGGTTAATCGGAGTTATTATGAAAAAAATGTTTATGAATCGGACAAAGCAGTTGGAAGGAGACATTGACGAATATCTCGACAAAGTAACTGTTTCCAGTTTGATTTTTTTGGAAGGAATAAAATCTTATCTCAATCAGGATACCAAGAGATTTGAAACCCAGTATGAAAATATTACAAAGTTGGAATCGGAAGCCGATAATATCAGAAGAAACATAAAGTATAAATTATATACCAATATGCTCATTCCCGAATCTCGCGGTGATGTTCTCGGATTGCTCGAAACAATGGATAATGTTGTGGATACTGCCGAAAAAGCAATTGAACAGTTTTCGATTGAAAAACCTGATATTCCAAAATTTTTACACAAAGATTTTTTGTTATTGGCAGAACTTTCTTCAAAATCAGTAGAAGAAGTTGTAAAAGGTGCAAGATCATTTTTTAAAGAGATAAATCTCGTAAACGATTTTATAAATAAAGTCCATTATTATGAGCATGAAGCTGATAATGTGGAAGAGATACTAAAACGAAATGTATTCAACAGTGAAGAAATTACAAGATTTAGCAAGAAAGTTCACTTGCGATATTTTGCAGAGAAGATTGCTCTTGTGTCCGATGTGGCGGAAGAAGTGGCCGAGAGACTGGCAGTTTATGCCATAAAACGCCAAATATAAGCGGAATCAAGGTGTAAAATTTTGCTAAAAATATTATTCTTTTTATCAAGCGGTTTATTCTTGGGTTGGTCTTTGGGAGCAAACGATGCAGCCAATATTTTTGGAACAGCAGTTGGCACAAAGATGATTCGTTTCAAACTCGCTGCGCTTATTTGCAGTGTTTTCATTATTATTGGAGCAGTTGTTAGTGGTGCGGGTGCTTCTCACACTTTGGGAAAATTGGGAGCAATAAATGAACTCGGTGGTGCATTCATCGTTGCATTGGCAGCTGCGATAACTGTTTTGTGGATGACGAAATCCGGTTTACCGGTTTCCACATCTCAGGCAATTGTGGGAGCAATTATCGGTTGGAACTTTTTTTCTCATAATCCCACAAGTATCAGTTCATTATCCAAAATCGTAGGTACGTGGATTTTTTCACCAATACTCTCTGCCGTTTTCTCATTTATCATTTTCTTTATTGTTAAAGGGGTCGTGGAAAAATCAAAAATTCATTTAATTCGTCTGGATTTTTATACTCGAATCGGGCTTATTATTGTCGGAGCATTTGGCGCTTACAGTTTGGGAGCAAATAACATTGCAAATGTCATGGGCGTTTTCACTTCCTCTTCCCCGTTTCACAATATGAGCGTGGGCTCGTTGTTCCAACTAAGCTCAATTCAGCAACTTTTTCTTCTTGGAGGAATAGCCATTGCAGTAGGAGTTTTTACTTATTCCAAAAAAGTGATGATGACTGTGGGAAAAGGAATATTCAAATTATCACCGATTAGTGCCTTTGTAGCAGTTTCGGCAAGTTCATTAGTTTTATTCGTTTTTGCTTCTCAAGGATTGAAATATTTCCTGATTTCACACGGGCTTCCATCATTTCCGCTTGTACCGGTTTCCAGTTCGCAATCTATTGTCGGGGCAGTTCTCGGCATCAGCATTGCCAAAGGGGGAAGAAATATTAATTGGCGCATGTTAGGAAAAATAAGCAGTGGCTGGGTAATAACTCCGATCGCGGCTGCTATTTTGAGTTATTTCTCTTTGTTCTTTATGCAAAATGTTTTTATGATGAATGTCTAACAAAATGAATGAAAGAAAAAAGTAAGGGCAGTATGAAAAAATATATTTTAATTTTATTTTTAATTCTCAGTTTTAGCAATTTGTTTGCTACTCAAAATCCTAAAATAGAATCCGGTTTTCCCTCAAAACCAATAAAGATAATAGTTTATACTTCTCCGGGTGGATTGATTGATGTAACCACGAGAAAATTTACGGAAATCGCTTCTAAATATTCAGATGCAACTTTCGTAGTAGAAAACAAACCCGGCGCCGGTGGAATCGTTGCTTTGCAAAAAGTCCTCAGCCAACCGGCAAATGGATACACGTTGTTTGCTTGCACAAAATCAAATATATCAAAATTTGTCTCGACCGGTGGAACGTCTTATATTCATGCTCTTGATTGGCTGGCAATGCTTATGGCAGATCCTGAATGTGTGATTACCAACAGGAAAATGGAGATCAGCGATTGGACTGATATAGTGAAGGATGCTCAAAAAAAAAATGGTGAGCAAATCTGGGTTGGACCTGCCACAGGTGGGCTCGATCATGTAACTGCGATAAAAATTTGGGAGCAATTTGATTTTGTTTCCAAATGGATTCCATACAAAAGCGGTGGCAAAGCTCGGGCTGCCCTCCTCGGAAAGCAGGGACACGCTTATGTGGGAAATCCACGCGAGGTGCTGGGAAATCCCGATTTGAAAATTTCTGCAGTTTCTGCCAAAAAACGGCTTGAGCAATTTCCTGATGTCCCCACTTTCATAGAGCTCGGTTCCAATGAACTCTCAAATGAATACATGTGGCGGGGATTCGCCATAAAAAAAGGAGTTCCAGCAGAAATTCTGAACTGGTATGACAAACTTTTTCAGCAAGTAAACAATGATCCGAATTGGAGAACATTTTGGGAGAAAGGCGGAATAGAGGTTGTTTATTACGGACCGGAAAAATTTGGAACAATCGTCAATTCCGATGCAGAATTCTTTCGGCATTATTTGGGAAAAATAGGGATTATAAAAACAGAAAATTATAATATTTTTACAAGACTCGGATCAAGAAAAGGATCTGCCTTTCTCATCGTCATGCTTCTTCTGTTCAATCTGATTGTCGGATATTTTGTGTACAAATCTCCCAAAAGGGAATTACTGAGTAGAATATTAATAATTTCATTTTTCCTTTCGTTGTCGCTCTTGTTTTATATTCTTTCATTTGTTTTCCCAGAAAGTGGCGTTGTTGGTCCATCTGTGGTTCCTCGACTTTGGATTTTCCTTCTAATTCCTTTGAACCTTCTTCTCCTCATAAAAACTGTATCCGATAAAAATATAGCGGAAGAACACAGCGGAGATGTAAATAAAGTTTTGAAATTTATTTTATTTCTCGCTGTTTATCTCGTTGGAATTTATTTTTTCGGATATTATATAAGTTCTTTTGTTTTCGTCTTTATGAGCATGTATATGCTGGGCTACAGAAAATTCATCACCATGCTAATAATTTCATTTTGCTGGATTATTTTTTCATATTTGATATTTTATCGGACGTTATACGTTCCGCTGCCGATTGGAAGATTATTTGAAATTTTATTATAGGTTGATTTTGATTTTGATTTTGAAACTTAAGTCAAGATTGAAAAGACATCTTAACTCAAGTTTCTCTGCCGATTGGAAGATTATTTGAAATTATATTATATATTATTTAAAGGAATTGCATGGAAATATTATCGAATTTAATAGACGGTTTTGGCGTTATCGGTGGTCTCATCCCGATTTTGATAATCATGTTAGGAGTAGTTATGGGAATAATCGCCGGAGCAATGCCCGGCTTATCTCCCTCAATGGGTGTGGCTTTGCTTGTGCCTTTCACTTACACGATGTCGCCAACACTCGCATTGATTTTATTGGTTTCGATCTACATCGCAGCAAACTATGGCGGGTCTATAACCGCAGTAACGATTAATGCTCCCGGCACCCCTGCCTCTGTGGTAACTGCTTTTGACGGTTATCCCCTAACCAAGAAGGGGAAACCCGGTATAGGACTGGGAGTTTCTCTAATTTCTTCCACAGTCGGGGGATTTATCGGCACTCTGATTCTTATTTTCTTTTCGGCTCCTCTCGCAAAAGTAGCTCTGAAATTTCACCCGGCAGAATATTTTGCTTTGGCAATATTCGGTTTAACAACCGTTGCTTCACTCGGCGGAAAAAATTGGATAAAAGCATTTATCGCTGCTATATTTGGGCTTCTGATAAATACGATAGGGATTGATCCTATCTCCGGTGTGAGCAGATTTACATTCGGAATTTCCTATCTTTATGACGGGTTTGCCCTGATCCCAGCCCTCATCGGATTGTTTGCCCTGAGTGAAATTTTCAAACAGCTGGAAGAAGGTGGACATAAGACAAAAACCGAGATGGATTTATCTTCCGAGTGGCCTACGCTTCGAGATTATATAAAATTGAAATTTACGATTATCCGCTCCTCGATTATGGGGACGCTAATTGGAATTTTTCCGGGAGCTGGAGCAACGATTGCCTCTTTCATTTCGTATGATGTAACCAAACGTTTGAGTAAAAATCCGGAAAATTTTGGTAAAGGTGAAGTGAGTGGCGTGGCAGCAGCAGAAGCAGCAAACAGTAGTTCGGTAGGAGGTGCGTTAGTCCCGCTTCTCACTCTCGGTATTCCCGGTAGTGCCACAACTGCTGTTCTTATCGGCGCTTTAATGATCCACGACCTTACCCCCGGACCAAGATTGTTTGTAACTCATCCCGAGATTATTTATGGACTTTTTGCCAGTCTCCTCGTGGCAAATGTAGCCTTGCTCATTTTTGGATTATTTGGGAGTCGGCTTTGGGTAAAAGTTACAAATATTCCCAAGAAAATTTTATTCCCCCTCATATTTGCCGTGTCAATCATCGGCAGTTTTGCGGTTCGAAATTCTTTTTTTGATATTATTTCTTGCCTTGTATTTGGAGTATTTGGCTGGATATTACGGAGAAACAAATATCCGGTAGCTCCCATAATTTTGGGAATGGTGCTTGGCAATATTGCAGAAACAAATTTTAGAAGAGCCGTTATGATGGGCGGTTACGATATATTTTTCACCAGACCAACCAGCCTCATTCTCTTGATATTGGGATTATTGAGCCTCATTTTTGCATTTATAAGAAGTAATAAAAATCTTAAACCAAAACAAAACTAAAGGAGTAACATGAAAAAAACGAACATACTCGTGATTTTTGCAATTGTGATTATCACCTTAACAGCAACACTTTCCGCCGAGGTTTCGGATGGAAAGACCGAATGGGACGACGGAATTCTCTACTGGAAATCCGATGACGGAAAATTCTCTACTCGTATGGACGCCAGAATCTACATTAATGGAGCGTATTTTTTTGATGATACAGAAAACATTCTCAGTAATCAAACAAATTTGCGCAAAGCACGTTTCGCCCTAAAAACAAAACTTTGGGGTGTGTGGCATGCAGAATTTGATCTGGATATTGCCGAAGAACAGCCGGAAGTTGAAGATATGTTCATCGCTTACACCGGATTCAAAAATAGTCATATTAAATTCGGTAACTTCAAAATGCCCTTGAGCCTGAATGAACTCACCTCCTCCAGATTTCTTACCTTTTGCGAAAGATCTTATACTGCTAATGCTTTTGAAACTGATCGTCATTGCGGACTCGAATATTCCAAGTGGGGAAAATATGGTAAATTCAATCTCAACTTGCGTAGTGCAGTTTTCGGGCAAGATCTGGAAGTAGAAGCAGAAAAAGATTATGAAAAAGAAGTAGATGAAACAGGTGGTGGTTACGCTACTCGGCTTGTTTCCGGCATAGACCTGACAAATGATTTATTTCTGCATACGGGCATTTCTTCTGCAATTCAATATCCTGACGATGGGAAAGATATGATGGATTTCAAAACCGAACCGGAAACCAAAATTGGTGATATAGAATTTTTGGATACCGGAGATATTTATGATGTAAATTATTGTACAAAAATTGGACTCGAAGGTGCCTTGCAATTCAATAACATCTGCTTCCAAAGTGAATACATTCTCGCAGATGTAATAAGATTAAAGAATTTGAAAGACGCTTCATTCTCCGGCGGATACGCATTTGTCAGTTGGATACTAACCGGAGAAAAAAGAAACTGGTCCGTAAAAGATGGAGAATTCGGGCAGATCATTCCCAAAAATCTTAAAACAGGAGCTTGGGAAGTTGCAGCTCGTTACAGCTATCTCGACCTTTCTGACGAAGATGCAGACATTCTGGGTGGAATCGCTAACAACTATACTTTTGCGCTCAATTGGTATGCAAATCCCAACATCAAATTCCAGTTTGATTATACAATAGTTGACAACTCAAAGAACGCTAACTCAGATGGTGATTATGATGGTGATTATGATTTTAACTATATCCAGTTTATGGCTGTAGTCGCATTTTAAGTGAAAGGAGAATGATGAAAGCTTTAATTATTTCTGCAATTCTAAGTCTGCTCCTCTTATTGGTAATTGGTTGTAGCACTGATGAAACCTCACCTAACCTTCCTCCTGAAATTTCCGGAGTAACTGTATTTCCGGATTCTATAAGTTCTGCCGATACCGTGAAAATATCCGCCGAAGTTACGGATGAAGATGGAAATATTGATACTGTAGAATTGTATTGTTATGGAGAGGAAATCACAAATTTCACAAGTCCTATGATTCTCGAAGGTAACAATGTTTACGCTGTAGAAATTGGTCCTTTTGCAGATAGCGTTACCGTTAATTTTGAAATCAGAGCAACTGATAATGATGGTGAAATGTCCACTCTTAGTTCATCTTTTACAGTTGGAAGCGCTCCTCCGCAGATGCAAGATTTGTATATCAACGAAATTTTGGCAAGTAACGATAATGTAAATCATGACGAGTACGGCGAATATGATGATTGGTTTGAGATCTACAATAACTCAGATTCACCTGTTGATATAGCCGGATATTTTACCTCTGACAATATGGGCGAACCTCAAAAATATCAATTCCCCACAGGTTCTGCCACAACTATTATTCCCGCAGGTGGATTTATTCTAATCTGGTGTGATGATGATCCCCAAGGTGATCCGCTGCACACCAATTTTAAACTCAGCTCAGGTGGCGAAGAGCTGATCATTTCTAATAGTATCGGAGAAGAGATTGACTCTTACGTTTTTGGACAACAAACTACCGATATTTCTGAAGGAAGATTACCGGATGGTTCGGAAAATTGGGATTTCTTTTCGACCCCAACTCCAGCCGCCAGCAATCAATAATACACATAAAAATTATGGTTAAATAATTAACCGAAAAGGAGAAAAAAATGAAAGTTACAAAATTGATTATTGTCATTTTATTAGGCTTACTTTTTATTGTAGGTTGCAGTAACGATGACGATGATAATGAATTTCCGGAAATTAAGAATGTAACACTATTGCCGGAAGAACCAGTTGGTGGTGAAATTGTCAGAATTGAAGCAGAAATTACTGACGAAGATGGTACCTTAGAAATCGTGCGACTCGAATATGATGTGGATGGCGGAGAAGTTACACTCGTTAATATGGATCATGATGCAGGTTCTACAATCTATTTTGTGGATATAGGACCTTTTGCAGATAGCGTAACTGTGAATTTTGCCATTGAAGCTATTGATAACGATGATGATGCAACTGTCTATGATGGTTCATTTACAATCACAGCATCTCCCACTATTATCGAACTCTACATCAACGAGTATATGGCGAGTAATGATTATGGACCTGTAGACGAAAACGGAGAACACGATGATTGGATAGAAATCTATAATGCTGGAGCTGATCCTGTGGACATCGGTGGAATGTTTGTAACTGATGATTTGACTGACTTGGCATGCTCAATGATTCCTGAAGGATTTTCCGACCTTACAACCATCGAACCCGGCGGATATCTTATTCTTTGGGCAGACAAAGAAGAAGAACAAGGACCTCTACACCTTTCGGATGTAAAACTTTCCAGCGGTGGAGAACAAATTGGTCTTACGGATCGAGATAGTACAACCGTTCTAGACTCTTTGACTTATGGAGAGCAAACCACAGATGTTTCTTGTGGACGACTTCCAGACGGATCTGCAAATTGGGACTATTTTGGTGCAGGACATGAAACTATGTTTACGCCCGGAGCTGCAAACGGAACCGGTGAAATCCCCATTTTCCTATTCTATATCAATGAATTTATGGCAAGTAATGATACCACCATTGCCGATAGTGCCGGTGATTATGATGACTGGATTGAAATTTATAATGCTGGAAATATCTGCGGAGACATTGGTGGCTATTATCTTACCGATGATTTGGGAGAACTTAATCAATCACAAATTCCAGACTCCCTTTCTGATATTACCACAATTCCACCTCTTGGTTTCTTACTTCTTTGGGCAGATAAAGAAGAAGAACAGGGTCCGCTTCATCTTGCAGACACGAAACTTTCCGGTGATGGTGAACAGATAGGTCTAACTGCTCCGGATGGGACAACAATCATTGATTCGTTAACTTTTGGTGAACAAACAACAGATGTTTCCTATGGAAGACTTCCCGATGGTACCGATGTATGGCAATTCTTCAACAATCCCACTCCGGGCACATCTAACCAACCTTAATAAATAGAATCGTCAATTAACATTTATTGCAGCAAGAGCTGAAATATGTTCTTGCTGCTCTTTTTTTATTAAAAGATTTTTAGATGATAGAGAAAATATTTTTTCTAATTACTGTGATAACAATTCTCTTACTGCCTGGCTGTAGTTTAGAAGAAACTGCAAACAATTCAAATACAAGTTTACTAAAGATCATCGAAGAATACGAGCTTGACGTGCCCGAACCTTCGGGTCTTACCTATGATTCCCACTCAAATACACTCTGGACAGTTAGCGATCGGCCTGACAATAAGGTTTATCAGATTGATTTTCAAGGAAATATTTTAACAATATTAAATTATCAGGGTGAAGATTTGGAAGGAATTGAATACGATGCTAACGATTCAACCTTGTGGATAATTGAAGAGGGTGAGAGAAAATTAGTGCATATTGATTTGAATGGAAATTTTCTAACTTCTTACAATATCCAAATAGAAGGTTTGGATAATAACGGTTTGGAAGCAAATTGCATTGATGATGAGCACAATTTCTATTTATTGAATGAAAAAAATCCCGGACTTTTTATTGAGCTTAATTCCGATTTTTCTATTAAATCGGAAATTGAACTCACAAATTGCGAAGATTATTCGGGTATGTGTTTTGATAAAACAAGAGAAGGCTTTTGGATTGTAAGTGACCAAAGCAGGAAACTATTCTTCTATTCAATAGAGCATGAGATAGGTGTGGATTATAATCTTCCATTTGATAAGGCGGAAGGTGTAGTCTATATTTCTGAGGAGAGTAGATTTTATATTGTAAGCGATTCTGAACAAAAATTATATGTTTGTGAAATTAATGAGTGAAATGTAAAAGGACTTTTGGTTACAAACAATTTTAAAATATTATTATAGCCTATCAATAAAAATGAAAAATAAAAAGAAAACATATTTTCAAGTTTTAATTTCAATATTCTTTTTAATTTTTCTGTTTTATTTTGTAAAACCGAGAAAAATAATTGATGCTTTGCAATATGCGGAAGTTTTCTGGATATTATTAGCTATATTATTACTTCCGGTGAATATGTGTTTTCAATTTTTCCGTTGGAAAATTTTGGTAAAAAATTGTAATCCGAATATCACCAATGCCGAGATATTGAAATCTATTTTCTATAGTTATTCTTACAGTATTTTCACCCCAGCCCGATTAGGAGATATTGGAAAAGCCTTTCATATTTCACACGATAGCAAAAGGGAAGTTGTGGCACTTGCTGTTTTGGAAAAAGTATTCGCGTTTTCATCTATTCTCATATTTGGTTTTGTTTCTCTCGCAATCTACAAAAATATCTGGTTTATTTTCGGATTTTTTCTTGTTATAACACTTTTATTATTTTCTAAAAATATAATTCGCAAAACTTCTTTTCTCTCAAAACATTTTTCTAACCCCCAATATCTTCCAATTATGAGTTTGTTAGGAGTCTCAGTATCATTCGTTTTTGTGTATATTCTCCAATTTTATTTGTTATTGCATGCATTTCAATTGGTGATTTTTTCTCATGCCTTTTTTAGGATAAGTCTTGTGGTCTTCTTAAATTCTGTACCAATCACCATGAGTGGATTGGGAGTGCGAGAAATTTTATCTATTTATTTTTTCAAATCACTCGGGATTTCGGCAGCACAGGCTGCGAGTGCTTCCTTATTAATTTTTTCCATAAATATTCTTATCCCAACTTTTATCGGATTTATTCTTCATTTTTTGCCTCACAAAAAAGTCGGAAAAAACTCGCAGAAAAAATCATAAATCAAAAATCGTTGATCGGTGTTCGAAGTTCGATATAAAAAAAATGAATAATGAATGTCGATTAACGAACGAGGATTTTAGAAGTAGAAAAGTATGGAAAACTCGCAGAAAAAATCATAAATCAAAAAT
>JAYEKN010000188.1 GCA_034661015.1 Candidatus Cloacimonadota bacterium | reverse complement strand
CTGATGAAGAAAGGAAAACAGAAGCGATATATAATTTGGGCAAAATCCAACTTTAAATTTATACAATTTGACACTTATTTTCAATTTTGTGAGAAAATGAATTAATTAGAGTCTATCCGTAAAGTAGCATATCAAGTAAAATATATTCTTCATCCTTTTTACAACTCATCCCCTAACCCCTTCTCTTCAAAGAGAAGGGGAACTTTTGTCTCCCTCTCCTCGATAGGAGAGGGTCGGGGTGAGGTCGAAAAATAGCACTTTACGGATGGACTCTAATTAGAATCAAAATAAATGGAAAAAACTATGCTTTCGGAATCCCAAAAAAAATTTTATAAATTATCATCTTTTCAAATTCTTGCAACCTTTAGAAGAGGATTGTTTTACAGTTTCCTATCCATCTATCTGCGATTTTATCTCGGACTTTCCGTCACCGAAACTACCTTCTTTGCCACTTTTCCGCTATTGGTAAACATCCTTTTTCAGAATGTTGTTTGGGGGAGGATTTCCGATAAGTATCAAAAACGTCGCTCAATGATTATCTGGGGGGAAATACTCGCCGGAATCGGGACTGCTCTCACTTGGTTCGTTCATAGCATCCAGCCCAGCAAACACATCTCCGGATACGTCCTTATTATCGGGCTAACCATAATCGAAATTTTTTGGTCAATGTCGAACTTGGGTTGGACGGCGTTATTATCGGATATTTTCAAGCCGGAAAAAATTGCAAGTATTCGGGGAAGATTAACCAGCATCGGTGGTTTCGGGCGGATTATCGGAGTTATGATCGGCGGATTGGCTTATGACGGATTGGGGCATCATTTCGAAGGCTGGGGATTTAGCAGCGGATTCCTTTTCTTTTTTGCTTCGGCAGCAATGCTTCTTTCTTGTATTCCCATTTTTTTCCTGCCCGAAGGTGGTGTTTCCAAATCGGATAAGGATAAAGAATCTTATGGCAAATTGAAAAATGAATCAAAATCCGCACTGAAATTATTTACACTTTTTATCGTATCAATGATTCTGATAAATTTTGGGAGAAATTCCATTGCGATAATAAAAACCCAATACTTTTCTCTTGATGAAGGAATGGCTTTATCTCCGACAATGTTAAGTTATATTGTGAATATGAGATCAATAGCAATGATTGGGTTTGGAATTCTCGTAGGAGTTTTATTGAAGAAGATGAGGGAGGAATGGATATTGTTTTTCAGTTCCCTTCTTTCGATTATTCACCTTCTTATGTTTACTTTCTCAAACTCAATTATAGTATTATTTCTGGCAAATTTCTTGGGTGGGGGTTCAGAGGTTCTAATCATTGCATCATCCTATGCCGTCGCAAATTATATGATTCCCCCGGCAAAACGCGGTCGCAGATTTGCGATCTATAATGCAACCATTTTCCTCAGTTGGGGCATTGCGGGAACACTAATTGCCGGACCTATCGTTGATCTGCTAATGCATTATGGATATGGAGCATTATTTGCTTATAAAAGTTCATTCTTGGTAGCAGCAACAATCACTCTGATTGGAATTATCGTGCTTCTAATATTCATAAAAAAATACCATGCATTTTATCAATCTGAAGGCAAGATAGATTTTCTTTAAACTTTGAAATCCAAATGAAAAAAAACAATAAACTTGCCCGATTATTTTATTGTGTAAAATATTGAAAAAAAATGAAAGCAGAATAAATTTTTATGTTCAAGCCAAAACGACCAATCGGATTTAGGAAAGATCAAAAACATAGAGTACCTCCGGCAATATGGATTTTGTTGATATTATCTTCAATATTCGGGATGTTCCTGTCTCGCTATTGCTCCAAACAGATGGATACTTATCTAATAGTACAAAGTATCGAAATAGAGCAGCAAGGGCGTGCTTATGCTCAGATTTCCTTCGAAATAGAAAATCTTGCTACATTCTCTGTTGATCGAAAAGTTGTTGTGCGTTTATACAGTGGCAATCTGGAACTCGGCTCAAAAATGATTATGGCACAATTAGAATCAGAGCAAAAAAAGGGATTTTTTGTAACCGTTGAGTTTATAAAAATTTTGGATAAGGACGAATCTGTGGATGAAATTTCTGTTAGATTCTATGATTGATATTGACTGATTTTAACTTTTCATTTCCCAATAAGCGAGTAAAGTAATTTAATTTCCTCTTCCCAAATTTCCGTTTCAGGGGTTTCCAGGATCATCGGAATTTCATCAATTCTCGTATCATTCATAATAAAACGGAAAGCAGCCAAGCCAATTTCACCCTTACCAATGCTTTCATGCCTGTCTTTGTGTTCCCCAAACGGTTTTTTGGAGTCGTTCAGGTGCATTCCCTTCAGATACTCAAATCCAATTAATTCATCAAATTGTTTCATCGTGTTTTGATAGGTTTCTTCTGTTCGCAAATCATATCCGGCTGAAAACAGGTGGCACGTATCAAGGCAAACTCCAATCCGCTCTTTATTTTCAATATGTTGGATGATAAAAGCGATTTCCTCAAAAGTGGAACCCATACTGGTTCCCTGCCCCGCAGTATTTTCGATAACTGCTGTAACATAGTTGGTTTTATCCAAGCAAATATTTACGGATTCTGCAATTCGCTTTAGGCAATCTTCTCTAGGAATTTGGTTCAAGTGGTTACCCGAATGGAAATTCAAATATTTCAATCCGAGCTGCTCGCACCTTTGCAATTCATCAAGAAAAGCATTTCGGGATTTTTCCAATTTTATTTTTTCCGGCTGACCGAGATTGATCAAATAACCATCGTGGGGAAGTATTTGTTCCGGTTGATAACCAAATTTTGTACAATTCTTTTTGAATTTCGTAATATTTTCTTTGGTAAAAGGCTTCGCATTCCATCTTTTCTGATTTTTGGTAAAAATTGCAAATGCCTTTGCTCCGATCTCGTTGGCGTGCAAAGGGGCATTTTCCACCCCACCACCAATGCTTACGTGTGCTCCGATTCTTTTCATAATAAAATACCTTAATTCAATTTGTCTCGAAAGATATAAAGCTTCTCTTCCGAATTCATAATCTTCAAATCCTTTTTTAGATGACCATCAAAAGCTGGATCAATTATCTTTTGTTTTTTTTCATTTATGACTTTTTTCATACTAAATCTATCAATTGATCTTTGAATATGTGATGAATTAACGAGAGAATAATTGTGCTACTGATTAGGGCAAAAGATATATTAAGTGAAAACCCGACCATAGCCACACCGAGTGCGGTTCCGGCAGCAGGAGGGTGTTCTGTGTCTATTACAACCATAATAAAGATAGAGAATCCCACGGCAAGTGAATATACAATAATATTGCTTAGAAATAGAGTGCGAGGAATAAGAGCAAATAACGAACCGCAAACGAGTCCGGTAAGATGCCCCCCGATAATATTTCTGGCTCGAGCTGTGATTGCTTTGGGCATTGCGAACACTATAAAGACCGATGCTCCTATTGAAGCAACGACAACCGCATCAATAAACTTCAGGAAAAAAAGTATGGAGAAAATTGTGATGGTAGCAAAAATGCTTTGAAAGACATAATTTTTCCAATGAGAGGTAAACTCATTTAATAATTTTTTGTAATTTTTGTTCATAATTGTTTTAAATTAATTTACTAATTGGTAAAAGAACTATCTTTCCGATATTATCGTTTACGAAATTGACATCCATATTATTCGTGTTCTTTTATGAGATTGTAAATATCCTGTGGGTGCTTGATTTTAAGCAATTGCTTTATAAATTCTTTATTTTTTAGTCGTAAAACCAAACGCGATAAAACACGGACATATTCTTTATCTTGTTTGTGGGAAGCACCGATCATAAATATCAGTTTTACGGGTTTGTTATCAATTGAATCGTATTTTATCCCAGCTGTTTTCCTCCCAATAGCAATCACAAAATTACTGATAGAATCATCACGTATATGAGGAACTGCAATCCCATAACCGATACCTGTGCTCATCAATCTTTCCCTTTCAAACACCTTCTTCTCGAAAATTTTCCGGCTCGAAACTTCTTTGCTCGTGGCGATTACCTCTACCAGCTCCTTCAGGGCATCATCTTTTGAATCGGATTGAATATCAATAATTCTCTCGGGAGATAAAAAATCGTACAATCTAAAATTATTCGTCATGAAAAATCCTTCTTCATACATTATTATCAATGATGCCTTTTTTATTATCCCGCATAGTTTGTCAAAGTTATTAAACTAATCCTGACTCGGACGCCGCCTTCTTGCGGAAAACTTGAGTTAATCCGAAAACTGGCGGATTGACTTAAGTTGTTCCAACTCACAAATATAACGCTAATTAACTTAATAGATAATTTTTTCATCCTTTTTACAACTCATCCCCTAACCCCTTCTCTTCAAAGAGAAGGGGAACTTTTATCTCCCTCTCCTCGATAGGAGAGGGTCGGGGTGAGGTCGAAAAATAGTACTTAACGGACGGACTCTAATTATGTAGAAAATATTAAAAAGGGTGGATAATTATGGTGTAAACCGCCCGGCGAATAAATATGAGGAACTTGACAGAGAAAACAATTTTTAAAGAGCTTAATCTAATAATTTATCATGGGAGAAAAAATGAGAAAGACATATTTAGTTTTTGTGATTTTCATACTAATCGCATTTTGCTTTCTGGGAAGTTGTGCGGAAATGGATGCAACCGATGCTGCTACTCCTTCGATTCATCCCCAAAAAATTCCGCAAAAACCCAATTCAAAAGGAATTGAATTTGTATTTGACGGACAACCTATGGCTGGCAACAGTTACACAATTCCTCTACCGGAAGGTGACAGCTATAATATAAATCGCCCCTTTAAGAATTTATTGAGAGATTGGGCAGAACTCAATTTTGGAAGCATTGAGGATAATTCACTGAATAGCATCACGGTTACGATTAAGGATATGAATTATGATGGTGGCAATAACACTTTTCTCAAATCAATCTATCTTCAAGTAAATATTCAAGGAAGCATTCAAGATAAGTTTTTTGATAAAGATATTTCTCTAAATCAATCATTTACCAGATCTTCGGCGGCAAATCCAGAATTCAAAGGTTCTTCTCTGGCAAATAAAGCAAAAACGAATATAAACCGTTTTCTGATGCAGCTCGTGGGAAAAATTGATAATTATTTGAAAGAAGATATTGGGGTAAGGAAACTGTAAGTTACGAGGGGGGTAAACCTCCATACTGAATCGAAAAAAGAATGCTGAAGCATTCTCTGTAGTAGTTCTCGTCTCATCGGAAAATCTTGAGTTAAATTCCGTTTTTTTGAACTTGACTTAAGATTTTCCAACTCACAAACATAACGCTAATTAGTGTCCATCCGTAAACTCGCATTTTTAAGCACCTTGCGGATGGTTGCTTTCTAAACCTCCGCAATGGTGGTCGTTTACAACTTCAACCATTGCGGAGGTTTCCAACCATCCGCAAGGTTTAAGAGTTTACGGACAGACTCTAATTATTCTGCGGCACAACCTTCTTCTCGGAGAAATCCCACCGAACTCCTTTATCAGGTTTTGCTTTAAATGTAAATTTTCGCAGAAAAGCTATTATTTTATTTATAGAAAACCCATAGTAATTTTCATCACATCCCGAGATTCCAATTTACCGGATAAAAATTTATTGAAAATTTTATCATCAATCAAAATATTCTATTCCGCTTTTTGCAAACTGTCTTGAGCAATCATCGTATCTTTTATTGCATTAACAGGGCAAACTGCTTCACAAATACCGCACTTGATACATTTTTCCATATCAATAACAGCCTTGCGGTTGATCATCTCAATTGCATTTGTCGGGCATTTATGTGCACAAATATTACAACCAATACATTTTTTTTCGATTACTTTAAAAATTCTTATCGGTTCTGTTTTCTTAGTGGAATCTGCAACCTGTTGAGTTTCCATTTTATCATTCTCAGCCGGATTTTCGTTTTGTGCTTCCAGAACGATCGCATCGAAGTTACACGCTTTCACACAAAGACTGCACCCAATACATTTTTCCGCATCAATAACCGCTTTGCCATTCTGCATTGTGATTGCATCCACAGGGCATTCTTTTATGCAAAGTTGGCAGCCGATGCATTTTGATTCGATAATTTTATAAATTTTGGAATTTTGCGAATAAATCACAAGCGGAATTAAGATAGCAAAAATCAAAATCAATACAATTACGAGATGTTTTTTCATATTATTACCTTTTAATCTCTATAAATGCATGTGCTGTTTTTTGGATCTTCTGTCGAACACAAACGTACACATTTAAAACATTTTATACAATTTGGACTATTTATTTTTTCGTTATCCCCGATGTCAATGTACATTGGGCAATAATTTGGGCAATTAAAACAATTTAGACTTGTGTGAATATTTCGGAATATTTTGTAACGTTTGATCTTTAAGAAGTCTGCAAATTTTTGCATCAGATTCATCAAAGCGGCAAAGGGACAAATATATCTGCACCAAAATCTTTCGACGAAATAGCCGCCAACCACAATAATTAGTAGGGAAATGATTCCGGCGATTGTAATTGTTTGCGGATGAGCAATTGCCAGAATTGGGCAGAATTTCATATATAGAGCTTGCGAACTCAGAATAGCTGCGACTATCGTGAATATCAAAATTACATATTTGATGATATTTAAATATTTGTGGATTTTGTACGGGATCAGCTGGTTGAATTTTTTCTTAGTATGCTTTGTAGAATAAACAAGTTCCTGAATAGTACCGATTGGACAGGCGTATCCGCAAAACCATCTTCCCAAGAAAATAGAACTAACCAAAATCAATATTCCGAAAATAATAGCTATGGAAAAAATAAACGGAACGCCTTTTGTGAAAATATTCCAAGTTCCAAAACAAACTAGAGAATAAGGGCAATAGGCATGAGCACTTGCCAGCACTCCCCGAATTAGCAAAAGGAAAAAAATAAACGAAATCCCCAGAATACCAAGCTGGATGTATTTTCGATTTTGATTTTTTCCGTAGGATTTTCTCATATTAATTTTGGAGTAAAATATCCGCCTGCCTCGTGTCCGCCAGCCGGCGGACGCGGGGCAAGTTGATGTTGTAATCCGAAATGCTTCAAAACACAAATTTTTTCTTACGTTTTCAATTTTTTTTTCTTGGCAGCAGGAAATAAAATATTATTTAAAATAAGTCTGTACCCGGGCGAGTTTTTATATAATTCCAATCGGGTTGGCGGATCTCCGATTTTATGCTGATAATCTTCCGGGTCGTGTCCTCCATAAAAGGTAAAAGTCCCTCTACCGATATTTCCATGAATATATTTTACCTCTTCTGCTCCTTCTACTTCGCCGAGAATGATCACACTTTTTTTCACATATTTTTTATGAAATGAGGTGGTTTGTCCCAAAAATCCATTTACAACGTTCGCATGGCATTGAGTTAACATGGTGGGCACCGGATCATACTTCGCAGAAAAATTGAATAATGTAAAATAATCCGCTTCCGCTCCGCGTATTTTTGCATAATTACTCGCGTCAATGCTGGAAAATTCGTATTCAAATGGATTTTTCACAAGCGTGAAATCCTTGAAAGCAAAGGTCCGATCGAAATCAAGCTGCTTCTCGGCATTACTTTGTATCGGGTCGCCGTCAAATGGTGTGGCACAAATATCCAAATTTTTTGCAGCAAGAGCAATATCAAAGGTATCCGTAGCACCGCACATAGCAAAGAGGAAACCACCATTTTCCACATAAGAATTGATCATCTCGACCACAGCGTGTTTAAGTTGCCAGACTTTTTTGAATCCGAGTTTTTTTGCCAGATTTTCCTCAAAATTCTGAATTGTTTGATACCATTTTGCATTACGGAAACTTGCATAAAATTTTCCATATTGTCCGGTGAAATCTTCATGATGCAAATGCAACCAATCGTATTCGTCCAATTTACCTTGAAGTATCTCCGGGTCGTAAATTGTATCGTAAGGAATATCGGCATAAGTCAAAGCCAAAGTTACTGCGTCATCCCAGGGTTCTCCGGCAAAGCCTTTGGTTTGGTCCGACATGTTTTTCGGTAAAGTATAAACGGCAATCTTGGGAGCTTTCTCCAGGTGAATTATATCCATATTAGATTTCTGTATGATCTGTTCGATTTGAATTATATCGGTGGGTGAAACTTTCTCATAATAAACACCTCGAATGTGACACAAATCTTTTATGGTTGCACTTTCAGGAATTAGGAAAGAACCGTCGCGATAATTTAACAGCCATTTGCAATCCCACCCGTTTTCCAGAGCTTTAAAAGTAATCCCATACGCTTTAAGATGATTCGTTTGAGATAGATCCATCGGGATCAAAATGTCTGCGTAAATAAAAGAAGGCAGCATAATAAAAAATGCGAATGTGAAAATTGTTCTTAAAAATTTCTTCATTGAACCTTTCTTGTTTTCTACTCGTCTCGTGGAAATAAAAAAACAAAGTCTCAATCAGAGATGATTGAGTTAGTTAGATAAACTCACTCAAAATTGAATTGGACACAAAAAGTGCTTTTCTTGTCAATTTCAGTCTGTTGTCTTTTTTCATTAAAAAATCGGATTTAATAAGTTGAGAAATTATTTTTTTAAAATTTTTTTCAACGTCAAAATTATATTTATTCTTAAATTCAGGTAAATAAATTCCTTCGCTAAGCCGTAAACCCAACACGATTTTATCTGAGATAAATTCTCTTTCGGAAATTTCTTTGTCGCTTTCGAACGGATAATTTCCGTCCTCAATTCGCCCACAATAATTTTCGATATTTGCCGGATTCGCGATTCTCCTCATCTTGTAAAAAGAATGAGCAGCTGCTCCAAAACCGATGTATTCATCCCCATGCCAATATGCCAAATTGTGTTTGGATTTATAACCGGACTTGGAAAAGTTTGAAATTTCATATTGCTCTAATCCGTTTTCAGCAAGGAAATCAAGCATAAAATAATACATCTCTCTTTGCAAATCCTCATCGGGAAAATCGTATGACGATGCATTGTTTTTCATATAAGTATTATTTTCCAGAGAAAGGCAGTAGGATGAGATGTGGTTTGGATTGAGTTCTGCTGCTTTTTGCAGAGAAGTTTCCCAAGTTTTTTTGGATTGAGATGGGATTCCAAACATTAGATCAAGAGAGATATTTTCAGTACAATTTCTGCGGATATTTTCTACAGCAGGTTGTATTTCTTTGTGTGTGTGCAGACGCCCGAGAGATTTGAGCTCGGAATCAATAAAAGATTGTGCGCCCAAACTAATGCGATTAATTCCCAGAATGCGATAATCTTTCGCCGACGATTTGCTTATATTTAGCGGATTTGCCTCGAGTGTAACTTCCGCATTTTTATTTACCGAAAAATTATTTACGATCGCGCTCACGACTGAATACAGTTGGTGAAATGGGATTAAAGATGGGGTGCCACCCCCGAAATAAATTGTGGATACTTCATATTCATTTTTATAAGGAAAATTGGAGATACTGTTCCGCAAATTTTTAAAGTACCTTTCTACAGAATCCGCATCATAGTTTACAGAATAAAATCCGCAGTAAGCACATTTTTTTGTACAAAACGGGATATGAATATAAACAGCTATCTTTTTTTTTGAGGTTATTTTCAGCATTTCAGCATTTCAGCATGTCAGCAAACAGCACTATTTCGGTATTTTTAGAATTCTTCTCCAGCGAATTCTGTGATGATTGTCCCACGACCAATAAAGAATCATGGGGATACCTCTGATGAAATCTCTATCAAGAAATCCCCAATAACGAGAATCACTGCTGTTGTCCCGATTGTCTCCCATTGCAAAATAACTGCCTTCCGGCACAACAACAGGCCCAAAATTATCACGACTGCCCATAAATTTGGAACCATAATAAAGTTGACCTTTTGTGCGAGGGATTATCCGATAATCAATATGCTGAACGTATGGTTCTTTCAAATATTTACCGTTTATGTAAACGTTTTTATCAATAATTTGCAATGTATCACCCGGCATACCGATAATTCTTTTAATAAAATCACGCCGCATATAATATTTGGGAAGGAAGTTTTTCTTATCCCAATAAATTGGACGGATTAATTTTGCATATCTTTCTTCCGGCTGTGGATTGTAGGTATCGGCGGGATATTTGAAAATTATCGGTTCAAATTGTTTAGGTTCTCTAAAATTGAAAATAAATTTATTTGCAATGAGGAAATCACCTGTCATAAAAGTGCTTTCCATTGAGCCGGATGGAATTTTGAAAGTTTGGATTACAAAAGTTCGAATTATGATCGCAGCGATACCGGCAAAGATTATTGCTTCGACCCATTCTCTAATTACAGATTTTTTCTTTTTGCTCTTTTTTTCTGAAGAAGATTGATCCTTAAGGGATTTTTTGTTTTTACTAAACATTAATTGGACTCCGAAATTATTTTTTCTTTCCTTCTAATTTTCTGCAAATTTTTTCTACTTCGCGGAAGTTAACTTTCCCGCTTCCCATCAATGGAATATCCTCAATCAGATGGAATTCTTTGGGAATAGCAATTTTGGGTAATTCCTTTTTCATTAATTTTTGGATTTGTCGCTTATCAATTTCTTTGGTTGTAATTGCCGCTACGATGTCTGCTCCCTTAGTTGGGTTTGGAACATCCACTACGCAACAAATTGTACCCTGTGGCAATAATTTTTCCAATATATTTTCTACTTTTACAAGGGAAACCATTTCTCCGCCGATTTTTACAAATCTACGCAGTCTTCCCTTGTGCCAGAGGTAGCCGTCATCATCCATCAGCCCCATATCGCCGGTATCGTACCATCCATCTTGGATTCGGCGCGAGGTTTCTTCCACATCACCAAGGTAACCATTCATGACCAGATCGCCTTTCACGAGGATTTTTCCAACTTTGTTTGCAGGTAAATCCTTAGATGTTGTTCTGTCCACAATTCTTACTTCCACACCATCAAGGGGGGGACCAATGCTACCGGGTTTGTTTGCATCCAAAGAATTGACAGAGATAATCGGACTTGTTTCTGTTGTCCCGTATCCTTCCAGAATTTTCAGATTATGTTTTTCTCTATATCCATTTCTTACAAGATCACTTAATTTATCCGCACCGGCAATGCCAAATCGTACTGAGGTAAAATCACCTGATTCGGCTTTTCTAAGATAACCGTACAAGAAAGAAGGAGTTCCGATCATCACCGTAATATGGTATTCCCTAATTGATTTGCAAATTGCTCGAAAATCCAGCGGATTTGCATGAGTTACAATTGAAGCACCCATAATAAGCGGAATCCATAGGTTTGTTGTAATTCCAAAAACATGAAAATATGGCAAATTTCCCAGAAAAATATCTTCCGAAGTAAAACTGAATCTTTTTGAGACTGCATGAATATTGTGGAATATATTTTTGTGCGATAATTCTACGGCTTTTGGGTCTTTTTCACTTCCGCTGGTGAAGAGAATGACAGAATCCTTATTTTCGCTTCCATCGTGGATCGTAGATTTTATCATAGAAGCAGGTAGTTTGGATTTAAGTCCCTCTTTCACCTTTTCCATAGTTCCTATATCTGCGACTATATCCTCAATATAGACCATTCCATCAACAAATTCGGCACCGATTTTTTCGAGAAGTTTTTTGCTTGTAATAATTGTCTTAAAACTACATTTTTCCTGAGCATAAATTGCGTTTTGACTTGCTCCGGTGGAATAATTTATCATTACCGGTGTTTTTCCACACATCAAAGAGCCGATAATTGAGGCAATACATCCCGTGGAGTTTGGCACCATAATTCCAACGTGTTCGCCGCGATGCTTTGCAATTTTTTTGGAAAGAATAAGAGAGGCAATAAGCAATTTACTGTAAGTTGTGTCCTTGCCTGTAGCCTGATCATAAACAGCAATTTTATTTCCGTAGCGTTTTGCTATTTCTATAAAAGCCTTATGTAATTGCATAATACATTCCTTTGATTATTTTGTAAGATATAAAATCTTGAGTTGGGGTTTTGGTGTCAAACTTTTCAAAGTAATTAGTTAATTGGTTGATAATTGAAGGTTATCAGATCAAATCTGCTTTTTCATTAATATGACAGGCTGTAACTTTCGCAAAGTTTTATGTAGAACACGAGTCTCTTCGTGTATTTATCTTTGCGAAAGTTGTGCTGCCAAACAAATCGTGTGTTGAAGGTTATCAGATCAAATTGGCTCTTTCATCAATATGACAGGCTATAACTTTCGCAAAGTTTTCGGGTTTCGTTGGTGTAAAAAAAACCCAAGTCGAACCCAAAAAACGGTGTCCGACTCGAGTTTTTCAAGAAAGTAGAACACGATTCCTCTTGTGTTAGCAAAATATTTAATCCGCTAGCTGTCGGACAAAGATTACTCGAAGCAGGGGCTTCGAATAAAAGTGTGTTCCCAAGCAGGGGCTTGGGAACGAGATTGCGTTATTTGAAAATGTGGAACACAAGTCCCTTCGTGTATTTATCTTTGCGAAAGTTTTGCTGCCAAACAAATCGTGTATTGAAGGTTATCAGATCAAGTCGGCTTTTTCATCAATATGACAGGCTATAATCCGCCAGCTGGCGGACAAAGTTTTCAGGTTTCGTTCGTGTAAAAAAAACCCAAGTCGAACCCAAAAGACGGTGTCCGACTCGAGTTTTTCAAGAAAGTAGAACACGATTCCTCTTGTGTTAGCAAAATATTCAATCCGCTAGCTGGCGGATTGATATTTTCGGTGTTTTTTTCCAACCGATTGCATCGGCAGTT
>JAYEKN010000187.1 GCA_034661015.1 Candidatus Cloacimonadota bacterium | reverse complement strand
GCTGCGGGGTAAGTCCAGACAGCAAATTTTTTTTAAAAAGAAAGGATATTTTAAATGTCTCATTCATTAACAAGAATTTGGATTCATTTCGTTTGGAGCACAAAAGGCAGATTTCCCTATAATGATTCACTTTTTTCGTGTATTTCGTGGTAAAAACATTTTAACATGAAACATTTTACAATGGGAACTGCCGGTCATGTGGATCATGGCAAAACCGCATTAATAAAAGCGCTAACTCAGTTCGATTGCGATACTCACAAAGAGGAAAAAGAGCGAGGAATCACGATAAACCTCGGCTTCACTCATCTTGAAATTTCAGAAGATGAGAGCATCGGAATAATTGATGTGCCGGGGCACAAAGACTTTATAAACACAATGGTTGCCGGGGCAAGCACGATTGATTTTGTCATGCTGGTTATCGCTGCGGATAGTGGTATTATGCCCCAAACCATCGAGCATCTGAATATTATGAAAATTTTGGGCATTGATAGGGGATTTGTAGTTTTGACCAAGACTGATCTTGTGGATGAGGAATTGCTTTTACTTGCGGAAGAAGAAATATCTGATTTTGTAAGCGGAACATTTTTGGAAGAATTTCCAGTTATAAAAACTTCTGTAAAATCCGGTGAGGGTTTGAATGATGTGCGGGAATGTATTGCAAAAATAATTGAAACCGATAAGAAGCATTCTGTGGCAGATGTTTTTCGGATGTATATTGATCGGATTTTTACAGTTCAGGGATTTGGGACTGTTATTAACGGTTCAGCACTTGGGGGAAGTATTTCGCAGGATGATAAATTATATTTGCTGCCGGATGAAAAAGAGTTGCGAATTCGAAGCATTCAACGTTTTGGTAATGAAGTGAAAAAAGTTTTCCGCGGGGATAGAACATCCATAAATATAGTTGGATTGAGCAAAAACGAATTCAAGTCTGGAATGGTTGTTGCCGACAGGATCATCAAAGGTTCCAAGATGTTGGATGCCAGAATAGAGATTTTTGAGCATGACCGCACAATCGGAACCCGAACTGATGTGATTTTTTTGCTCGGAACTTATGCAGCCCAAGCAAGGATGCACCTTTTGGATAATGATCAACTTAGTCCTAAACAATCGGGATTAGTACAATTCCATTTGGATTTTCCTTGTGTGGCAATCTACGGCGATCGGTTTGTGATTAGAAGCACCTCAAATGATGTTACGCTTGGCGGAGGAGAAATTGTTGATACTCACCCTCTTCACCATCGCAGAAGAACTGAAAAAATGGTTAACAATTTGAGCCAATTGGTCCGGGATGGTTTGCGTGGATTGATTGTTGCCGAATTGAAAAAACGAAAAATGTGTTTATCAACAGCCAAAATCGCAAAATCACTCGGTGTTTCCCAAAAGAAAATTGAAGATACGGTTTTTTCTTCTAATGAAAAAGATTTGTCAGTTGTTTCTGAAAACACTACTCATTATCTAATCATTAAAGAATTAAAGGAAAATCTTAAAAATAGAATTTTGGAAGACCTAAGAATGTATCACGAGAGAAATTATCTTGATGTGCAAGGCAAAAATTTCCAAGAGATTATGGGGATTTTTAATGCAAAGCGTTATAAAGAAATGAAGAAGATGATTCAAATTATGATAGAGGAACTTGAACAAAATGGCAAATTAAAAAGAGTGGGAAATACTTGGACTTTATCTTCTTATAAAGTTAATATATCAGCATCCGACAAGAAGCAGATTGAAATAGTTGAGGAATATTTTAAAAATCTTGGTTTTAATAATCCAAAAACCAAGATCATTCACAACGAGATGAAACTGCATGGAATTGAGGAAAATAAATTCCAGTTGATCGTAATCTATTTGGTCAACACGAAAGTTTTAAAAAATGTGGAAGGAAATTTTATCCATTCTCAAATTTATGAACAGGCGAAGGAAAAATTACTTGATTTCCTGAATAAAAATCTAGGGGGGATTAAAGTAGGTGAATTTAGGGATATTTTACACAGCAACAGAACTTTCACAATGAATGTATTGAAGATTTTTGATGATGAAGGTGTTACAGCCCGTAGGGGTGATAGGCGAGTATTAAAAGGAAAATCAGCTCCACAAAAATAATGGAGTAATGCATTTGGTGGTATTGATTCTGTGAAAACACTTACTACGAAGTTCAACACTTTAAGTGTTGTGATTTCTTATTTTCGGGTACAACGGGTTTTACCCGCAGTTATTCAAATTCTACTCATTCGGAGTATTTAATGATTATTAGAAAATTTTACTCAAAACGCCATAAATGCTGTAAATCCAACCTTTTACATTTTATAACGCCGTGAACGGCGTGGATTATTTCTTCTTTCTCATTTCCCAGTCCTGAAGGACTGGGCTATTTTTCTTTTGTTTTTCATTCATATATGTGAAAAACCGGACTATTTCGTTTTTTATTCTTCATCCATACTCGCGAAGAATGGGGGCTATTTCGTTTTGATCTTTTTAATAGCCTATGCGTTCACGCATAGGATAAATATATAAACAAAAATATCAGGGCATTTATGCCCTTCCGATAGAGAAGGAACAACTGTAATTGTAAATCTCAATTCCCCCATCACAAGCAAAA
>JAYEKN010000186.1 GCA_034661015.1 Candidatus Cloacimonadota bacterium | reverse complement strand
GGTGAAGGGGTTTGGGGAGATTATGGGCGCGGGTGGGTTTGATTGCGTGATCGGGAATCCGCCGTATGTAAGAATTCAAACCTTGCAAGATACACAACCCGAAGCAGTTCAGTATTTCAAAAACAAATACAAATCGGGAGGAAAAGGAAATTTTGACATCTATGCTCTTTTTGTTGAACGGGGATATTCGCTATTAAATAAAACAGGGCTACTTGGTTGCATTCTCCCCCACAAAATTTTCCAAGCAAACTTTGGAGAACCTCTTCGTGAAATAATTTCTAACAATAAGGCAATTTACGAGATCGTTCACTTTGGCGCAGAGCAAGTTTTTGAAAATGCTACAACTTATACATGCCTTTTATTTTTATCTAAAAAGCAACAAGAATCTTTTCGCTATGTTGCTGTTGAAAAACTGAGAAATCCGATAGAATTGGTCACCAAAATTTCTGAAAAAATACAAAACGATTGCTATCAGGAAGCAGCGATACCCCAGCCACTTTCAGGTGAGAAGTGGGAATTCTACGGCGAAAAAACAGGGGCAGTTATAAGTAAACTAAAAAAACAACGTAACACTCTTGGAAGCATAACCCGTAAAATATTCGTAGGGTTGCAGACAAGTGCAGATAAAATTTACGTTTTGAAAATAGTTGAATGGACAGAAAACACAGTCATATGCTATTCAAAATCGTTGGCGAAAGAAATTGAAATTGAAAAATCTTTTGTAAAACCATTTTTAATGGGGAAAGACGTTCACCGGTATGATCCGCCCGTTCCACAAAATGTAGTTATTTTCCCTTACCAAATTGAAAATGGTAAAGCAGAGCTAATGACACAAAAATTCATAAAGGAAAATTTTTCATTGGGTTGGAAATATTTACTTGAAAATAAAACCGCCTTAGAAAATAGAGAAAAGGGAAAAATGCGTGGAGAAAAATTTTACGCATACATTTATCCAAAAAATCTCACGGAATTCGAGGCAATAAAATTGATGACGCCGGAAATTGCGCTTGGTTGTCAGTTGAGTTTTGACTCACAAGGCGTTTTATATCACACAACGAAGGTGTATAGTTTTATTTTTCAAGACTCTATAGAAGAAAATGAACTATTTTTCCTTGGGATTCTAAATTCCAAACTGTTATGGGTTTTTCTAAAGGCGACGGGTTATACCTTGAGGGGTGGATATTTCACCTTCAAAACAGAATACCTTAAACCGTTTCCAATCCGCACGATAGACTTCTCAAATCCAGAGGAGGTGACAAAGCATGATAAACTTGTTTCGCTGGTGGATAATATGCTCAAACTTCATCAGAAATGTCACGAGGCGAGAATGGAACGCGATAAAGAAATTTACGAACGGCAGATAAAAGTTGTTGATGCACAGATCGACCGGATGGTTTATGATTTGTATGGGCTGACGGAGGAGGAGATCAAGGTGGTGGAAGAGTGATGGATGATTCGATGCAAATGGGAGAAAAATTTAATTATCTTGAACATATAGAATCTACCTCTATGGAGGAACGAATTAAATTATGTTCTGTTTATTATAAAATTCATCCGAGATGCCGAATACAAGGATTAAGGTTATTTGAATCTCTAAAAACTAATTATTTTTGTATTGTTGGATCGTATGATAATATACAAAACAATTTTAATAAGGTAATTGAGAATTATATCGAGGTAGAAGAGAAGGGATACGCATCCAATATTCCTAATGCAGAACTTCTTTGTATAGTGCGACACTTTTTCTCAGACGTTTATTCATTTTTAAACATATATGCTCGGATCTATAGTTCCTTGCTTTCCCCCAAAGGCAGATCTACGCCATCAAACGGTTTCAATGAACACAGGAAAATGGTATTAAAGAATTCGAATATTAACGAATTTATGGATTACTCAAAAATTCTTGGGGATTTAACTTGGTATGAAAAATTCCACCTACTGCGATCAGAAGAGACACATTTTTTGCTTGGATATATTTCAGTCGATAAAAAGAAAGATAAACAGTTCATAACCTATTTCAGTAGAACCGATTCACCAAGACCAGAAAGAGATGAAATGATTGAAATTGATGATGTATTGTTGTTTATCGCAGAAATTCTCAACGGAGTTAATAAATTGTTTGACCATATTTCAGTTGAAATTTTGAAATCTATTGATCCAAATAAACGTTGTCATATCCCGTTTAGTGTTAAAGATGGCTCGTTATGTGTAAAAGGATTGAGTATAATCGAATTCGTACTAGATAAACCCGGTGAATGTGCAATTTGGCATACGGGTTGTAATAAGCATGGAAAAACCTGTTTTGCAGAAATAAGACAATAATACACATAAACGTCGACAAACATTAATTCATACAAGGAGAAACCAAAATGCAAGCCGCAACACAAGCCATTGAAACAATAGGAACGATCGATGCCCAGCATCATCTCGTTCTGGACGAAACGCTGCCCATCACTGGACCAACTCGGGTTCGCGCAAGTCACCTGCTGCCCGAAGAATCCGACATAAGCGAGACTGAATGGCTCCAGGCAGCAGCCACCAATCCTGCCTTTGATTTCCCGAAAGATCCCGAAGAGGACGTCTACACGCTTGCCGAGGGGGAT
>JAYEKN010000185.1 GCA_034661015.1 Candidatus Cloacimonadota bacterium | reverse complement strand
CTCCTTTAATAATTATCATAATTTCTTTTGGTAGCCTGTTTTACTGTCAAGTTTTTCAAGCATGATTTTCACAAAAGTATTTAAAGTATATGATTTGTTCAGGTAAATGCAACTTTTTGTCAATTCTCTTTTGAAAATTAATTGCAACATTGAATTTATTGACATAAAATTACCCCCCAAAAATTTGCAGGAACTTGCGCGCCCGTAGTTCAACTGGATAGAGCACCAGATTTCGGCTCTGGCTGTTGGGGGTTCGAATCCTCTCGGGCGTGCCATTTTACAATTATGAAAAAAAAAAATTCAATAACAAACGGTTTATTTATAACCTTTGAAGGTATCGAAGGCTGCGGAAAATCCACGCAAGCCAAACTCCTTGCCAAAAATCTGACAAAAGCAGGCTATGAAATTTTGCTCACCCGTGAGCCGGGCGGACCCCAAATATCTGAAAAAATCAGGGACATCCTTCTGGACAATCAAAATGAAGAAATGTATAAACTTACCGAAATATTTCTTTATATGGCAAGCAGGAGCCAGCATACATTTCAATGGATAAAACCTGCTTTGGAAGAAGGTAAGATCATAATTTGCGACAGATATTATGATTCCACTTTTGCTTATCAGGGAGCTGCCAGAAACATTCCGGCAGATATCGTGAAATCCATAAACAAAATAGCGATACTCGGCACAAATCCCGACACGACTTTTCTGGTTGATGTTCCTGTAAACGTCGGTCTCGCAAGAATCAATAAGCTAACCGAAAATGGTGGTAATATTGATAGGTTGGAAAGCGAATCCGTTGAATTCCACCAACGGGTTAGAGATTCATATTTGAAATTATCCGAAGAATATTCGGAAAGGATTGCTGTCCTAAATGGTTTGGAAAAAGTTGACAGCCTTCAATCGAAAATTCAAAAAATGCTTAAAAATAAATATAAAATCAAATTTTAATTTAATAAAGGAAAAAAATTATGAAAAACAAAAAAATTATCGCACTTATCATCGCAGTTCTATTTGTCGGTTTTTTCTCGGGAAGAATATCCATTGTAAAAGCAGACAATAAAGCAAGAAACCTGTACTCTTATATGCAACTTTACACTGAAGTTCTAAAAATTATTGAAAATGCTTATGTTGACACCTTAAACACCAAAGAACTTTTCGAAAGTTCCATCAACGGAATGATCGAAGAAACGATGGACCCTTTTACCACTCTTATGAAACCTTCCGATTTTGAAGAACTGAAAACCTCCACAAAAGGTGAATTCGGTGGACTTGGAATCAGAATAAGCTCACAAGGTAATTACATTACGATAAATTCGGTAATTGAAGGAACTCCTGCTAACCAAGTCGGTCTAATGGCTGGAGATAAAGTTACCAAAGTGGAAGGTGAATCCACAAAAGATTGGGATACAAAAAAAGCAGCAGATCATATGCGAGGACCAAAAGGGACTCAAGTTATCATCACTGTCCAAAGAGAGGGGCTGGACGAACCGATAGATTTTGAAATAACTCGCGATATCGTAAAGATCGAAAGCATTCCCTATATTTACAAATTAGATAATGACATCGGTTATATCCGAATCGTTAGTTTCAATGCAACTACAGGGAATGACCTTCATAACGCTCTTATAAATCTACAAAATCAGGGAATAAACGGACTGATAATTGATCTCCGTTCAAACCCGGGCGGATTGCTTAGCCAAGCTATTGAAACTGTGGATCAATTCATACCACGAGATGAACTGGTGGTTTATACTAAAGGTCGTTTTCGTAAATTTAATCGGGAATACTATTCACGAGATGATTTTGCCTTTAATAATATCCCCATCGTTGTCCTGATAAACCGTGCATCTGCAAGTGCTGCCGAAATTTTTTCCGGTTCCCTGCAGGATTATGATAAAGCTTTGATAGTTGGTGAAAATAGTTTTGGAAAAGGATGTGTTCAACAACTTTTTCCGCTACCTATGAATTATGGGATTAAAGTAACTACATCAAAATATTATATCAAAAGCGGCAGATGCATCCACAAAGATAATAATGAACTTTTGGGTGAAATTAACAAAAAAGCGAAAAAAGACACTTTGAAGGCAGAAACAGAAAAAGAAATTTTCGAAACTGTGAGCGGAAGAACTGTTTACGGCGGTGGAGGTATTACCCCTGATATTTTCGTAAAACAGGATACTTTGAACAAATACGAAGTACTCGTCAGAAGCAAAAACCTATTCTTCAAATTCGCAGTTGATTATCTCGCGGAAAATGATATTGATGAAAATTTTAATGTTTCCGAAAAATTACTCAATAAATTTGTGGATTATATTGATGAGAATAATGTTGAACATACCGAAGAAGAATTTATCGAAGCCAAATATTGGCTCAAAAATTCTTTGGAATCGCAAATAATCAGTAATAAATTTGGGATGGAAGCAGGAAATAAAATTGCTGTCCGCCAAGACCCACAGCTGCAACGAGTTGTTAATCTGCTAATAAATCATCCGTCATTACCGGAACTTTTCTCATTTGCTGCCGAAAACGATACGCTAACAATCGAAGTTAAGAAATAGTAATTTGGAGTAAAACATCCGTGATGTTTTAAGATAAACTAGTAATTTTGGAGT
>JAYEKN010000184.1:4696-13054 GCA_034661015.1 Candidatus Cloacimonadota bacterium | reverse complement strand
TTTTATTGAAGAGATTTTTTTATTTAAACTAAAATAGTCAAATTTTACTTAAAAAAATAAATTGACTTTTCAAACATCTTATTTTTCTTTTTGTTTTAAAGCTAATACGAATTTCCGCTAATGTTTGAGCACGCTGCGGATTCGGAAGAATCCGCCCAAGGCAAACAAGTCAAGGTTTGAATCGTGAGATTCAAGCCGAAAGCAAACCAATCAGCCCTACCGCAGGTGCTTATGTTATGGGAAATCAAAAGGGAGTGTAAAATAATATCACACTCCCAAATTATACTCTAAATCTTAAATCCAAAAGTAGTAATTAATGCACCATTTGTCGATTCTTCTTCACCCAGACCCAAAAACCAATCATAACCAATTTTTATGATAAATGGTTTTGCAATATTGAATTCTAGAGCACCACCAAAGACCAAACCAAAACCAGCTACATCTCTTCTGTAAGAATAATTATTCCACCCATCATCATATTTTCTGTATGAATCACTGATTGATCCTAAACCAAATTTTGGTGTAATATTTAGCATACTTCCAGCTGAAATGGGCTTTTCATATTGTAATGTAATATTATATGTCTCATTATCAATAACACCTAAGAAGTTAGCTCCAATTCTACCAAAAGTATTGCTTCCCCAACCTATTGTACCTCCAAAAGCAAATCCTTCTCTATAACCAAATCCTAAACCAGCATTAGGTGCAAAATAGAAATATCCATTTGATGATGTAGCTTTTTTCGGTTTAATAATTTCTTCTTTTCTTTGTTTGGGTTGAAGAGGATAATCATAAGGGAAATAAGAATAATGAAAATCTGCAAGTTGTGGAACAAGTTCTTTTTCTATTTTATCTTCATTTTTACCATCGAGATTTTGTGCAGAAAGGATTTCCCCATTATTTGTTTTTTGTACTCTTATGTGTAATCTAACCAGTCCTTCTCGAATATCTTTTTCCGTATCAAAATCACGATAGATAATACCACATTCAAGTATTCGATAGTTTATTAGATAGTCAGCTGCTTCAATTTCGGTTTGCTTTAGATTAATTGGTGAAAATGTTAGATCACTGATTTCAATATCAACATTCTTAGAGTTTAGTAATTCACTATTGTTCTGTATCATAGAGTAGTTATTGCTACTATTACTTTCTTTTATTAAATTCTCAATAGCATTTTTATCACGTTCAAGAACTTTAAAACCTGAATTAACTAAAGATTGAATTAATTGATCTTCGATTAATGCAATTATTGGCTTATCAAGAGTAACATCTTTTTCAAGTGAGACAAGAGCCACTTTACTCCCAGAAGGGATTTTGCTTTTCATCGTGTTTCCCAAATCAATGTTATCTACTGTTTTTTCAATAAACAATTGATTTGAATCCTCAAATTTTGGTTGAATAGTTGCACAACCTGAAAACAGCAGAACAATTAAAAACAAATAAACAACATACTTCATTTTCTTCATACTTTCCTCCAGTTTTTATTGCTTCTCCATTTTAATGGATTTAGCTTTAATTATATTTCCCATAACACATATATCCACGCAACACAAAAAGGTTCGTATAACCTACTATAGTTACCATAAAAGGTTCGTGATAACTCCGTTTTAGAGGTTCGTCATAACTTTTAATGTTCATCGTTAATAACTAAGTTTAGATCATCTAGGGGGCTTTTAATTCCCTTCATTCCTTTTAGCGTTACATGAGTATAAATCTCGGTTGTTTTTAAATTTTTATGACCTAGAAGTTTTTGAATTTTCCTTATATCCTCACCATTTTCAAGTAGATGAGTGGCAAAAGAATGTCTTAGTGTGTGGACAGTTGCTTTCTTTATTATCTTTGTATTTCCATAGGCAATGTGGAATATTTTCTGTACGAATCTTGTTGAAATATTTTTACCATCATAATTTTCAAACAACCACACTTTTGGTTTGTATTCTTTAAAATACTTTCTTAAAAGAGTTAACAACTCTTCTGATAATATTGTAATTCGGTCTTTTTTGCCTTTTCCTCCTTTTATTACAATAAGCATTCTCTCGGAATCAATATCGGCAATTTTAAGATTAACAACTTCCGAAAGTCGTATTTGTTCGTAAATAATTGCTTTCAGCTTAATCCCATAATAATATTTCAAGAATCTTTGAAAATGCAAACCGTAAGTTTTAATCGTTGGTTCGCTATAGTTTTTTAATTTCAAAGTTTGCAAATATTCTTCCGAAAATCTAATAGAATTCTTTTTCATTTTTATTACCGTGCTGCTTTTTACATCCCCTTATATTTTTGTCAAATTAATCAATAAACTAATTTGATTTTCTGATGAAATGCTGACACGCTGACCTGCTGAATTGCTGACCTGCTGACCTGCTGAAATTCTTTTATTTTTTTTCACTGGGATTTCATCGGGGAGCGAAAAACCCAACTTTGATTTACTGCTTCCATCTTCGATGAAACCAAAACCATTGCTCGGGATTTTCACGAATTTTATCTTCCAACTTTGAAGTTAACAATTGTGTGTATTTGCTAACATCCCGATCAAGTGATTGAGTTCTCTTGGGATAGATGGGTTGCTCGAATTTAAAAATATATTTCCGGTTTGGCTGACGAAGGCAGGTTGAGAAAACGATTGGGCAGTCGAACTTCAAACTTATTTTTGCAGTGCCCGGATTTGTGGGTGCATTCCTTCCAAAAAATTCTGCAGGGATTCCGCCTTTTCCTCCATTTTGGTCACCAAGCATGAAGATTATATTATTTTTTGTGAGAGCTTTTATAATACCACGCAGAGCAAATTTTTTGGGAATCATGCTGATTTTGTTAAACTCCCTTAGGTGTGTTATAAAATCGTCAAAATATTGATTTTTTTGCTGTTTTGCTACTGCGTTCATTTTTTCTGTCTTCTGAGATAATATTTGGGCAGCCATTTCCCAATTGCCGAAATGCCCCATAAAGAGAATAATGCCCTTACCTTTTTCCAATGCTTTTTCTACATTTTCAAATCCCTGCATTTCGAAAACCTTTAATTTTTCATCCAAACTTTTGTATGAGAACCAGCAGAATTCAACCGCAACTCTGCCAAAATGCATAATGACCTGTTTGGTCAGTTTTTTGATCTCTTCCGGAGATTTCTGCGGAAATGATTTATGTAGATTTGATTCAACCGTATGCAAACGCGTTTTAACAAAATTCAAATAAACAAAGATGAGGAAATTACTAAAAAGATAAGCAATGCGAAGTGGAAAAATTCTGATAAAATTGAAGACCGCTCTGAAAAGAAATGTTTCTAATTTAAATTGGAACATTAGATCAATCGTTTTATTGCCTTTGTTTCCATATCGAAATGAACCATCATGATATTCGTGTTTGATATCATTTCTCGAGCAAGAGCGTCGGGATATTCTTCACCGATGACAATCGCTTCTATTTCTGCATTTATTATCATTTTTGCACAGATGGAACAAGGCTGGTGGGTGCAGTAAATAGTTGCGTTTCTTATGGAGACTCCATTCACGGCAGCCTGAATAATGGCGTTTTGCTCGGCATGAACACCGCGGCAGATCTCATGCCTTTCACCTGAAGGGATATGCAATTTTTCTCTTAGGCAACCGGTTTCGGCACAATGAGGTACACCCTTGGGAGCACCGTTATATCCGGTTGCTAATATTTGATTGTCTCTCACGATTACAGCCCCAACTTTTCTCCTTAAGCAAGTGGATCGGGTGGAGACAAGTTGGGCGATTTTCATAAAATATTCATTCCAAAGAGGACGTGCGTTTTTCATTTTTTCACCTTATAATATTGTTTGTATTTGAGCAAATATTTCATCTGGTTTCAAATCTTTCATACATTTAAAATGTTTTTTAGGACATTTTGCGGAGCCATGCAAACTGCATGGACGGCATTCAAGATCTCTCTGCATTATTATCGCATTTTCGTTGATCGGACTAAATCCGAGATTGGGATGAGTCGAGCCGAATATGGCAATCTGTGGTTTTTGCAAAGCAGCTGCGATATGCATGGGACCGGTATCTCCGCTGATAAATAAATCTGCTTGATTGATAATATCAAATAATTCTTGCAGATCAGTTTTCCCCGTTAAGTCAATCAGTTGGTGTTCACATTCGTTGCTGATTCGTTGTGAAAGAGTGATTTCGTTTTTGTTTCCGATCAGGATCACATCCAACTTGAATTCATTTTTCAGCATAGTGATAAGTTCAGAGTAATATTCCGGTGGATATTGTTTTGTAAAATGTTTTGCTCCGGGAGCAATGACGATTTTTTTTGTATCCTTGGATTCTTCTCGAACAGTGATTTTCGAGTTAAGTGGAGTAAGAAATATTTCAGTTTGGATTGATTCCAATTCAATATTTAATTTTTTCAAAACCGAAGCATATAGATTTACGGTTGAATCAACGGGTTCAAAATGACTCGCAAAAAGTTTTTTTGTAAGGAACCAACGATGAAGATGCTCTTTTTTATAAGTAAGTTTTGTGCTTTTACGGTTAAACAATTTTATAAAAAATGTGTTCAACTTTGCCTGCAAGTCAATTATCAAATCATAATTTGCTTCACGAACTTTCTTTGCAAGAACAAAAATTGTCTCTTCATCTTTATTATATGGAATAGTTAGGTTTATATTAGGATTATTTTCGAGAATAGGAACAAATTGTTGTTTCGTTAAAAAATGAATTGTATCGGTCGGATATTGTCGCCGCAACATCTTCAATATTGGTGTGGTTAGAATTATATCACCAAGCGAACTAAAACGAATTATAAGTATTTTCATGTTGGTTACGATTGTTGAAGTGATTGAATTCTGTCAATTTACCCGTTTTTTTCTAATCTGTTCAGCGAATAGGGAAAAATACCAAGAAGAATTGCTGATTTTGCCTAAACATTTTGTTCCTTACGCATTGCTTTTCGGATGAAGAGATCTTCAGGTTGGGTAAACTTAAGGGAAGAAAATAATTTTGATGCGGTAGAAAAATATTGACCACCAGACTTCGCTAGCATTCGCCTTTACAGGCAGAAAGTACTAAGAACACAGAATAAAGATAATTCAAAATGATCAGACTGTCAGAATGTGAAGTTAGTGTGAAAAACTGAAGCCCAGCCGGGAAGGAGCTGGCTGAACTCCAGTTTTTTCTCAATATCTTTGGGATGCACTACAACAATTTCAAATTTTCATTTGAACATTTTCCCAAATACAAAACAACTTTGACAATTTTTTAAGGCTTCAACAACAAGACTTTTTCAGTTTCTATATTTTTACCATTTGCTTCAAGATTAATAAAATAAATTCCGGCTGGCTGTATCGTATTGTCCCCATCGGTTCCGTTCCAGTTAATAGTATAATTTCCGCTATTTTGCATTTCGCAGATAAGTGTATTGACCAACTGCCCTTTAATGTTGTAAATAGAAATATCTATTTGTTTTTTATCGGCCAGAGAATAACAGATGTAAACTGAGGAATTGGTAGGATTGGGATATATCTTTTGGAATTTTGTAAAAATTTGCTGTGAATTGTTACCGGTGCTAATGGTAATTTTTTCTACGGAATTAGAAAAAGCTGCCTCTGCAGTAATGCCATTTGTGTATTGTGCCACAATCGCGTATTGATAGATTTCAGGTTCTAATTGTTCCCAAGAAATGTCAACAAATGAAGTATCACCAATTATAATAGAGATCAATTCCCATTGTTCGGGATTTTGGTTATTAATTTCTAAGAAACGTAAAACATCATAGCATTCCAAATCACGAACTGTAGTAACAGGTGGGCTCCAGGTTAATGAAACTTCTGTGTTTTCAACATTCACAACAGCAATAACATTACCGGCTGGAAATGCGATTTCATTGAGAATGATTGTACCCAGATCTATATCATCTGTTTCGACTTCAACCGTATCCGTGTGAATTTCATAACCTTCGTGGCTAATTTCCAAAATATAAACTTCATTTTGAATAACTTCCGGGAAGACGAAGTTGCCATTAAAATCTGTTACTGCCTGATAATTATCCTCACCGGTAAGCGTAACCTCACAGTTTGCCAAACCTATCTCCAATTGATCACTACCCACCACATGTCCCTCTATTTGGATGGTTTGGATTGGGTCGGGTATCCAAGCTGCCCCTCCAGTTGAATGGTAAGCCGGATAAGGATTGTTAAATTCTACCCATACACCTCCGGCACCCTGAGCAATATCATAAGCAAAATAAGGAATACCATCGTCTCCTCGTGTCGCGGTTAAATATACAGTATTGTTGCCAACAGCCATTCCTCGTCCCTGCCCGTTAGTTGCAGGAATTGATCCTGCCAGTTGAATCATTTCTCCGGTATCGATATTTATGGAATAAAGACCGGAAGATCCATATTCCGTGTAACCGTAAAAGAGATCGTCTGCAGGATTATAATCAAGAGCAAAGAACCGAAAGCCATTACCTGTGTAAACATCCAATGCCAAGGTAGCTGTTCCTGTGGCGGTGTCAATGCTGTAAATCCCTTTTGGATCGGCATAATTTGAATAACCCCAAAGGGTGTCTCGGCCATAAGCAAGGCTGCTCATATCTTCACTAATAGTACAAATTTGCTGAGGTGGTGAATTCAAGGTAGCTTCATAGAGGTGGGTTGTAAACGCTCCTTCACCGATGAATAGGGTTCCGTTGGGGGTAGCTGCAGCACCGCTTACATCAAAAGAGTAGTGAGGAATCCAACTGACAGCTGGGAATCCGTTCAAATCTGATGAATAAGTGGGAGGAGCTGAACCCTCTAGCCCAACAAATAGGGTTCCTGCGTTTGCTAAAGTAATGAAACAAAGAAGTGTTATAATTGCTACAATTTTTTTCATAATAATTTTTCCTTTCTATGTTTCACCAATTGGGGAAAGTTGGTTTTCGTGTCAATAATTTTAATAAAGGTGGTGGAGAGACCCAACAACCACAAGGAACTTGACAGAAAAGTTCAATAAAAAAAAAGATATTTCAAATAAAATATTTCGGAGGAAATGATATGCTAAAAAAATATGTTGTTTTGTTTATTGTTTTTTCAATTTGGATAACAGCGATCTTATCCGCAGATTTGTTGGATGATTTGGAAAAATTTGGAGAAACAAACGGTAAGAAATACTTAGAACCTTTTGCGGAAGTTCTGACCACAAGTATGAATACCGGTTGGTTTAGCGTTGCAAAAGGTGGAATGATGCATTTTGGCTTTTGCGTCAATCCGATGATTACCATTATTCCCGATGATGCTAAGACTTTTACCGCAAGTAGCCCAGATACATCGCTGTATGAAGAAAATGAAATCGAATCGGCAACAGTTTTTGGAGATAAAGGTGGCACCTTTCACGGTGTGATTCCCGGAACATATTTAACCTTACCGGATGGCATAAATTTATCCACATTTCCGTTTCTCGTACCTCAGGCTCATATTGGTTTACCTTCTGGAATAGATGTTGAAATACGGTTTTTCCCGGAAGTTGAAATCAGTAAAGATATTGGAAAATTTACTTACTGGGGTTTGGGAATAAAAAATCAGGTAAGCAAATTCATCCCCTTATGTCCAGTTGCAATCGCTGTTCAAGGAACATACCAACAATTTTCTCTTGGAGATTATATTGAAATGAATACGACCTATTTCAATGTTCACGCCAGCAAAAGTTTGGTGGTTGTACCTTTAACCGTTTATGGCGGTGTGGGTGTAGAAAATTCAACCCTGACAGCGAAATATGATTATGCCGGGGCTATTCCAGGTATTGATGAAATTAAATTTGATATTGAAACCGAAAGTAATATGAAAATTACGCTGGGGACTCGCTTGAAATTACTCATTTTTGATCTTATGGCGGATTACTCGATCAGCAAATATAACACGTTCAGATTGGGTGTGGGAGCGTCTTTTTAGGAATTGCTTCTTGAGTTGCTAATAAGGATGTTCAAGTTGCGAAACTTGACAGTGATTTAAACACTTAAAAAAAGAGTGAATAAATTTTTGTGTGCCGGGATAGCTCAGTCGGTAGAGCAGGGGACTGAAAATCCCTGTGTCCGTGGTTCAATTCCGCGTCTCGGCACCATTTTTTTACTTCACAAAAGCATAAGACCACAAAGGAAAAAAATCAACAACACTTTTCGTGTCTTTCCGTGTTTTTCGTGGTAAATCTTTTTACTAAATTGAAGAGATAACGCACCCAAATGATCACTAAACACAAAAACCACAAAGGCCACAAAGGCCACAAAGTGATAAAAAATCAAAAACATTTTTCGTGTCTTTCCGTGTTTTTTGTGGTAAATCTTTTTACTAAATTGAAGAAGATAACGCACCCGAATGATTACTAAACACAACGACCACAAAGAAAAAAAATCAAAAAC
>JAYEKN010000184.1:0-4596 GCA_034661015.1 Candidatus Cloacimonadota bacterium | reverse complement strand
TGAATGAGAAGACTGGTGTTGAATTAATTTTATCATGAACAAAATCGGAATTACATTAGGAGATCCCACCGGAATCGGACCGGAAATTGTCAAAAATACCATTCAAAATTATCAGGGGAAAAACAAACTGATCCTCTATGGTAATTTACCCCAAAATTTTACTATTTCTAATTTGCAAAAAATAACACGTGTTGAAGATACAATAAATTTTACTGACAAATTATTTTGGATAGAAACTGCTCCAACCGATTTGTTTCTGTCTGGCAATCCCTCTGAAAATAGTGGAATCTCTGCTTACAATGCTATAAAATATGCTGGATATGATGCTGTAAAACAAAAAATCTCAGCGATTGCTACCGCTCCAATCAGCAAGCATTTTATTCAAATTCGCCATCCGGAATTTATCGGGCATACGGAATTTTTTGCGAATTTAGCAGATTGCAATAATTTTATAATGAGCTTTTTTAGCCCGAAGCTCAATGTGGCGATTCTCACAACTCACCTTGCTCTAAAAGATGTCTCCACCTCTCTTTCTGCAGGGAAAATTACAAATCAGATAAAACTAATTCATTCTTCTCTCATAAAATATTTTGGTATTGATAATCCCAAAATTGCTTTGCTTGGATTGAACCCACACAGTGGGGAACAGGGGAAATTTGGTAACGAGGAGCTAAGCATTTTTCATCCTATTATAAAAAAACTGAATGAAACCGGTTTGCGCCTTGATGGACCTTTTCCGGCTGATACATTTTTTTCAGGCAATTACCACAAATATGATATGATAATTTCTGCCTATCACGATCAGGCACTTATTCCTTTTAAAATGCTCTCATTCGATACCGGAGTGAATGTAACTTTGGGGCTTCCCTTTGTTCGCACTTCGGTTGATCATGGCACCGCTTTTGACATTGCAGGGAAAAATAGGGCAAATCCGCAAAGCATGAAAAATGCTTTATTATTGGCAGAAAGAATGATTGGATGATTTCCGAATATAAATCGTTTGGAAAATACCAAAAAATTGTGGGGTTGGATGAAGCAGGCAGAGGACCAATTGCGGGACCGGTAGTTGCTGCTGCTGTGATACTTCACCCGAATACAAAAATTCCGAGATTGAACGATTCAAAAAAATTATCAGCCTCCGAGAGAGAAAAATTATTTAAAATTATTATTAGAGAAGCAGTAGATTATTCTATCTCAGCAGTGGATTCTGAAAAAATTGATCAGATAAATATTCTTCAGGCATCTTTTTTGGCTATGCAAAAATGTTTGGATAAACTCGAAATATTACCCGATTATTTATTGGTTGATGGACCCTATCTCCCTACAAAATCCAATGACTTTATCTTGAAATTTCCGGCAAAACCGATAATTAGAGGGGATGGTAAATATTTTTGTATCGCAGCTGCTTCGATACTCGCAAAAGTGTATCGAGATAATTTGATGATGGATTTTCATGAAAAATACCCGCAATATGATTTTAAATCACACAAAGGCTACCCCACGAAAAAACATATCGAAGCGATAAATAATTTTGGTATTAGCCCCATTCACAGAAAAACATTTGCTCCGGTTAGGAAGAAGATCAAGGGAGAATTATCTCAGAAAGTTTGACACCATGTTGCACTTTTTAATTTTTTTATAAAAATCAAAAAAAATATAAGGAAAAAAATGAAAAAAATAATTGTACTATGCTTTATAATTTTAGTGGCGACTTTTGGACTGGGAATTGCTCAAGGAGCATGGCATCCAGAAAAAACTTACTGGCCAAGAACAGTTATCGATTCCAGCGATTCGGCAATTGATGCCGTAAGAGAACGCGTTCAAATAGAACCATACTCTGCAATGTATGAAACTATTTTAACTACATCTGAAACCGCTTATTCATCCTGCTCAAAGGAAAGAGACAAAGCAAGAGTAGCAAGATGTGCCGCTTTTCGTTATCTTATCGAAAATAACGGAACCACAACCTATGCAGACAAAGCAAAAGAGTATCTGCTTGTAACCCAAAGAGACGAATATTCTTCCACCGAAGAGCATTACAAAAATATTCTTTGGGATTCGGAAACCATCTCCATGGTTTGTATTGCTTATGATTTCCTCAAGGGAATGGGTTATGATTTTGGTGATGATGAAACGGCAATCCGTAACCAAATCAGCGAACTTGCATCATCTCTTTATTATGATCTGGTTGAAAATGACAGCTACACTAACCCGCTTTGGTTGATGTGGGTAAATGGTCAAGGAGAGCAAATCAATTACGGCGTAAAATTCGCATCCGCAATGGGGATGACCGCCATAGTGCTAAACACAGAAACCAATCCGGATAGTTGGAAACAACCTCAAACATGGATAAATTATTCAATGACGACCCTGAACAAACAGTTTAACCAAATGCCTTCTGATGATGGCGGTTGGATTGTAGATGATGATGGCGGATGGGCTGAAGGTCCTCACTATCAAGGATTTGCGGGTGGCAATTTCCTTCCTTTTGCAATATCTCACTATAATTTTGTGAACGGACAAACAGAATCTTATGGTGGTGAATCATTACAACCCCTTCTGCTAACACAAAATTTCTACGCTAATTCAATTTGGGGAATCAGAATCCGTATGCCAAATGGAGCACGACCCAATTTTGATGATTCGTTTTTAAATCCCTATTATTTCAACGGTATGCTTGCCGGATATCTGGATGATGATCTGCTTGCCTGGGATTATAAAAATGCTGATGAACCCTATTTTGTTTCTAATTCATCCGACAATATTGATGTGGAAGTGGTTTGTGCATCTAATCAATCTTATGCTGGTAATACTCCACCAGCGTTTTCTCCTACTCAATTCCTGATTGATGCGGGTCAAGCGGTTTTCCGCAGCAGCTGGGATAATGATGCAGTTTACATGTGCCTTCTCGGTGAATTTGGGATAGCACGTGAAGGAGGGCATACACACGAACATCCGGATAACACCAGCTTCGTTATTTTCGCTTACGGTGAACTGCTTGCAATGGACAGCGGATATGTCAGTTGGGACAAGCGGGACTTTGTTCGTTATGCAAAAAATCACAGTCTGATATTAGTGGACGGTGAAGGTCCTCCAGCTGCAAGTTCCATCTACGCAAACGGAACCGATGCCTTTATAACTAACAATTTTGATACTGATAGATTCGATTACAGCGAGATTTTAACTGAATATCAGGACACCTATTTCCAGCGAAGTGTTTCTTTTATCAACAATTCATATTTTATTATTTCAGATTTTGTTACATCAAATAATTCTCACACATATAGCTGGCTTTTGCACGGAAATGGTGGAGGAACCACCGGAAACGATTTCACCGAGACTCCTCTGGGTTCTACATATTCTGTCGGGGATGTTGATCTGAATTTTTTCATCAACTCCACTCAGGATATCACCCTTTCAAATTATGATGACTACCATGACGGCGGTGTATATGATTCTCTTTTCACACACACGGTAACATGTGCAGATGTAATCGCATCAGAGACATTGTATTCATCATTCATTATTCCCGAAAATACTACTGCGGATATTTCTTATACTCCCATAAATTTAGGCTCATGTATTGGGGGAACAATCTCAAGTGATAATGAGAAAACAATTACTTTGGTAAAATACGATCATTCGATTGTAACGCAGGCATTTTTTGAAAGTGAAGTTTCTTATGATGGTCATCAACTTATTGTTTCGAAAGATGACAATGAAATACCCAAAAATATTTTTATGACTGAAGGACAAGAATTTGTCTATGATGGTAACACAATTATCAGCAATTCTGTTTTTGCTAATATTGTTTTAAATATTGATGAGGATTTTGCTGCGGGTTATGTGGATACTTCCTGCACTGTTGGTTTCTTCACAGGGAACGAACCATCTTCCGTTACAGGCGGTTCCTATACTTATTCTGGTGGTATTACCTCAGTTACATTTCCGGAAGCCACAAATTTTGAGATAAATGTGATTTGGTCATTCGAGCAAAGCGTTGATCAACCACCGTATAAGAACGATATAGAAAATTTATCCATCTATCCTAACCCATTCTCGGGAACCAACAACATTTCATTTACTCTCTCCAAATCGCAGAAAATTTCGATAGAAGTTTTTAACTTAAAAGGGCAAAAAATTTCTACTATCCAAAACAGCATTTTACCAGCCGGAGAATATATTATAACTTGGCATGGATTAGATAAAGTTGGAAATAAGGTGGCGAACGGTACATATTTTTACAAAATACATTTGAAAAATGGCAAAACAATCAATAAAAAAATAAATTTACTAAGATAATTGAAAGGAAAAAAAGAAATGAATAAATACACTAATCATATTATTTTCTTCTTGATTCTGATCCTGGTTGCGTCCTGCACGATCAAGGCTCCTCAATCACCCGAATGGGAAACTGAAATTAATGTTCCCCTCATGAATGATAGCTATTTCATGCGTGATTTAGCAGATTCAACAGAAGATTATATTATCAGTATGCAGAGCGATACGGTTTATTTTTCTGCCTCGAATGACATTGAAACTTCCAATGTTGGTGATGAACTTAAAGTTGATGGACAAACAGAAATTTTTGAGGAA